>JAKDLE010000020.1 GCA_030453005.1 Pseudonocardia sp.
CGGCGCTGGCCCCAGTTCGCAAGCACCTGGGCCAGGCACCAGTTGTAGGCCACCCCCTCGAACCGCACCCACCGGTCGGTCGTGTCGTACTCGCCCATCTCGGCGATCACCTCCTGAACGCTACAACCGAGCGACACAGGCGAGTCGGGGTCTGAGTGCGTGTGTGTCGCTACTGTTCGCCCCGTCGCAGC
The DNA here is from genome assembly GCA_030453005.1 of Pseudonocardia sp. Lineage (GTDB taxonomy): Bacteria > Actinomycetota > Actinomycetes > Mycobacteriales > Pseudonocardiaceae > Pseudonocardia. Next base: position 192 of record JAKDLE010000020.1, read on the forward strand.
AGGGCCGGGAACATGCGGGCCCCCGGACCGTTCGCGGCCACCCGGTCGTCGGGGTTGCTGAGCCGGCAGCGGGCCAGTGACAGACAGCCGCAGCCGATGCACGAGTCGAGCCCGTCGCGCAGCGCCACGAGGGCGTCGATCTGCTCGTCGAGCCGCCCGCGCCAGGCCTTCGACAGCCGGGTCCAGTCCGCCTTCGTCGGCGTGCGTCCGTCGGGCAGCCGGTCGAGGCCCGCACGCACCTCGTCGAGGGAGACCCCGATCGTCCGCGCCGCCCGGATGAACGCCAGCCGCCGCAGGGTCGAGCGTTCGTAGCGCCGCTGCCCGCCCGGGGTCCGCGTGGTGCGCAGCAGGCCCTCGCGCTCGTAGAACCGCAGCGCCGAGGGCGGGAAGCCGCTGCGGCGGGCCACGTCGCCGATCGTGAGCAGGTCCCTCGCGTCCAACCGTCTCTTCCTCCTTGACCTGAAGCTGACTTCAAGTCGCACAGTAGCGCCATGACCGAGAATCTCGCCATCGTCACCGGTGCGGGCCAGGGCTTCGGCCTGGCCCTCACCGCCGCCCTCGCCGCCCGCGGCACCACCGTGATCGCCACCGGCCGCGACGCCGACCGCCTCCGTCACGCCACCTCCCCCCTGCCGGGCGTCGTCGCCGCGCCGGGGGACGTCACCGATCCCGTCCACCGCGCCGAGCTCGTCGCCACGGCCCGCCGGTTGGGCGGGCTCGACCTACTGGTGCACAACGCAGGCGAGCTCGGCCCCTCGCCACTCCCGCCGCTCGCCACCTATCCCCTCGACGCGCTGCGGCGGGTGTACGAGACCACCGTGTTCGCCCCGCTCGCGCTCACCCAGCTCGCGCTGCCGCTCCTGCGGGCCTCCGCGGCACCCACGATCCTCACGCTGAGCTCCGACGCCGCCGTGGAGGCCTACGCCGGGTGGGGCGGCTACGGCGCCGCGAAGGCCGCACTGGACCACCTCGCCGCCGTGCTCGCCGTCGAGGAGCCTGCGATCCGCGTGCACGCCGTCGACCCCGGGGACATGCGTACCGCGATGCATCAGCGGGCCTTCCCCGGCGAGGACATCTCCGACCGTCCCGAGCCGTCGGCCTCCGTGCCCGGGTTCCTGCGCCTGCTCGACGAGCGACCGCTCAGCGGCCGCTACCGCGCCGCCGACCTGGTCGCGGTGATGTCGCCATGACCCCCACGGCGACCCGCGCGATGCCCACGACCCGGTTCACGGTGGGGCCCTCGGCCACCGAGCCGCCGGAAGCGCGCGGCCTGGCCCGCGACGGGGTGCGGCTGCTCGTCGCGCGCGGCGACGCGCCGCCCGTACACGGTCGGTTCCACGAGCTGCCCGCTGTGCTCTCGCCGGGCGACCTGGTGGTCGTCAACACCTCCGACACCGAGCCCGCGGCCCTGCCCGGGTCACGCGCCGACGGTCAGCCGGTGCTGCTGCACGTCTCGGGCCCGGCCCCCGACGGCGGGCTGGTCGTGGAGCTGCGCACCCCCGACGGTCGTCGGGTCACCGACGCGCGTGCCGGCGAGCCGGTCACGCTGCCCGCGGGCGTCGTCGCCACGCTGGGCGCAGGCCATCCGGACGCGAGCCGCTCGACGGGCAGCAGGCTCTGGTGGGCCCGCCTACCGGTGGAGGGCGGGCTCGGACCCTGGCTCGCCGCCACGGGCCGCCCGATCCGCTACCCCTACGTCCGCGTTGCGCGGCCGATCGAGGACTACCGCACGGTGTTCGCGACTCCGGTCCCCGGGGAGTTCGCGAGCGCGGAGACGCCCAGCGCAGGCCGCCCGTTCACCGTGGCGGTGCTCGACGGGCTGCGGGCGCGGGGAGTCGGCGTCGTGACGCTCGTGCTGCACACCGGCGTGTCCTCGCCCGGGGCGGACGAGACGCCGCTGCCGGAGCGGTTCCGGGTGCCCGCCGCCACCGCGCAGGCGGTGAACGCCGCTCGGGCGCGCGGCGGACGCGTCGTCGCGGTCGGGACGACGGTCACCCGGGCGTTGGAGACCGCGGCCGACACCGACGGTGTGGTCCGCGCGGCGCACGGCTGGACCGACCTGACACTGGGCCCGAACCGGCCCGCCCGGGTCGTCGGCGGCCTCGTCACCGGCTGGCACGAGCCGGAGGCCTCGCACCTGCTGCTGCTGGAGGCCGTCGCAGGCGTGGAGCTGGTCGGGCGCGCGTACGCCGCCGCCGTCGAGCGAGGGTACCTGTGGCACGAGTTCGGCGACTCCTGCCTGCTGCTGCCTGCGCGGGGGTTCACTCGTCGCGCACGGTGACCGCTGGTCGCGGACCCAGGCCGAGACCTGGAGACCGACGGCAGCGGTGAACGGCCCCGGAGCTGCGCCGACAGGCAGGCTCCTGCCTTGTCCGGGCGTCACGGTCTCTCGTAAGGTCCTGCCTCAGCGTTACGAACCGATCTCGATGCGTCAGGTCCGGACCCCCCATCCGGCCACCGGCCCCGACCGGGTGTCGAGATCGGTTCGCTCCCCCGACGCGAGAGGGCTTGTTCGTGGCTGGACACCGTTCCTCGACGGGCACCCGTGCCCGCCGTGCCGCCGGCGCGGCTCGGCACCACTCCGCCGACCGCCCGGCCCCCGCCGGGCCGTCCCTGCGCGCCACGGTCGTCGCCTCGGCCGCCGCCGTGGGCGCGGTCGCCACGGGCACGTTCACCGCGCTGCTCCCGACGCCGGGGGACAGCGCCACCACGGCCGGAGCCGCGGAGTCCCTCGACGGCACGCTCGCCGCGAGCAGCACCACCCTCACCTCCGCACTGGCCGAGCTCCCCGCGTCCGCCACGGGGATGCTGGCGCCGGTCACGTTCGAGACGGCGGCCATCGACGGCACCACGATCGCCGACGAGCACCTCGCCCAGCTCGACAAGGCCGCGGAGATGGCCGAGGAGCTGGCCGCCCGCCAGGCCGAGGAGCGGCGGATCGCCGCGGAGCGTGCCGAGCTGGACGCCCTGATCGCCGAGGGCGGCGTCGACGGTTGGATCGCCGCGGCCCTCGACCTGCTCGACCTGCCGCAGTCCTACGCCCCCGGCGTCAAGGAGATCATCATGGCGGAGTCGAACGGCAACCCCCGAGCCATCAACAACTGGGACTCCAACGCCCGCGCGGGCACGCCGTCACAGGGCCTGATGCAGACGATCCCGTCGACGTTCCGGGCCTACGTGCACCCGGACCTCGCCGACAAGCCGATCACCCACCCGGTCGCGAACATCACCGCGGGCATCCGCTACATGATCGCCACCTACGGCGCCGACACGCTCGCAGCCGGTGGCCGCACCGACGCAGGCGGCTCCTACATCGGTTATTGAGCCGGCACCGGCCTCGCCCGCCGCTGCCCCACCGCGACGACGTCGCCCGCGCGCAGCTGCGCCCCACGCCGGGTCTCCGCCCGGCCGTTGACGAGTACCTCCTCCGCCTCCAGCAGCTCCTTGGCCTGGCTGCCGTCGTCGGCGAACCCGGCGAGCTTGAGGAACTGCCCGAGCCGGATGGGCTCGCCGGACAGGGGGACGTCATCGATCGGAGCGCGGCTCACCGCTCCATTCTGCCCCCCCCGGGGGGTGGAACTCCGCTCAGACCGCGTCGGCTCCGATCGTGTTGCGCATCCGATTCAACAGAGCGATCTGCTCACCGGTGAGCGACGTGCGGGCCGCTGCGTGGATCTCACCGTGGTTGCTGTGCAACGGGATGTCGGCGCGTCCGCTGGCGGACACCTGCGCCATCGACCACCGGGAGAACGTCCGGTGATCGCAGTCGCCCTCCTCGACGAGGGTGACGTCGGTGTGCCGTTCGTCGGTGACGATGGTCTCGTACAGCGACCGTACCGCTGCCTCGTCGCCCTCCAGGGTCTGGACGAAGTAGTGATCGGTGATCAGCAGGGCGCCGGTGATCTGCGCCTTCTTGTTGCGGGACCGGGCGACGTCGAAGATCGCGGAGAGCACCTTCGGGCGCTCCTCGGCCGGGATGCGACTGTGGCTGCGGTAGATGGTTCTCACCGAGAGCCGGCACCGCTCGCAGGTCGCATAGGAAAGGCCCCCGGGGATCTCCCTGGGGGCCTTGCCGACTGGTAGCGGGGGGAGGATTCGAACCCACGACCTCTGGGTTATGAGGCGACAGGGGGCGGTCCCAGCCGTCACATTGCTTCACGTCTGGATTCGCGGGCTGGCACGTCGACGTCGAAGAACGCTCGGCCAGGAGACGCACGTCTCGCAGCGCGTCGCGCTCGTCGCAGCCCGTCCCGACCGCCGCCGTGGTCGAACTGACCCTGCAGCCCGCTCAGCTGGACCGCCGCGTTGGCCGCCCCACACCAGCAAGACCGAGTCACTGGCACGAGCCCTCGGCGCGGGGCGCTGCCGGGCCTTCGTCGCGACAGTGGCGGTCCGCCGGGCGTGATCCGTCCCGGGCCGCACTTGTCGTGAGCACCCGAAACTGCACCCGGATGACTCACATGTGATTCAATGTGTCCCATGGTAGCTGACAAGGGTTCCGTGCAGCGATCGTTCCGGCTCTCCCGTCGCACGTTCGAGCGCCTGGACGCGATGGCGCAGGCCACCGGGGAGTCGCGCAACGCGCTCGTCGACCGGCTGCTCGGCGAGGCCATCCGCACCGAGACCCATCCGCTGATCCGGTTCCAGCCCGGCTCGCTCGGGCGCAGGCGGGCGCTGGTGGTCGGCACCCGACTCTACGTTCACCAGGTGATGTCGTCCCTACGCGGCAACGACGCCGACGTCGACGCAACAGCGCAGGACTTCGGGGTGTCGCCCGCACAGATCAGCGCCGCCCTCGGCTACTACGCCGACTTCCCCGACGAGATCGACGAGGACGCCGATGTCGCTGCGCGGATCGAGCGGGAGGAACGCGAGCGCTGGGAGCGCAGGCAACGAGTCATCGCGTGAAACTCGCGCTCGACCACCACTGCCCAACCGCGATCGCCGCGCAACTGCGCGCCCTCGGCCACGACGTGGTCACGGCGGTCGAGCGCGACTGGCATCGGGAGCCCGACGAGGCGCTGCTCGAGCTGTGCCAGGCCGAGCGGCGCACCCTCCTGACCAACAACGTCGGTGACTTCGTCGTGATCGCCCGCAGTTGGGCGGTGCGCGGACGCAGCCACGCCGGGCTGCTGTTCACTTCCGACACCGGCCTGCCCCGCACACGAGCCGCGATCGGCACCTACGTCACACTGCTCGACGCGCTCATGCGGGACAACCCCGCACCGGACGCCTTCCTCGACCGGACCCACTGGCCCTGATCTGGATCACTCAGCCGACCCGCGCTCGATTGCACCGCGGGCCGCGCCCCGGGCCTGGGCCTTGCCCGCCGCGGGGCCCGACCGGTGCGGCACCGGCGCCGGGGTAGGCGTCGGCGGCCCGGTCGGCCGCGATGTGGATCAGGTCCGCGGTGTTCCGCCACCCAGGTGGCGCAGCAGTGCCGCGAGATTGCGCAGGACCACCGCCTTCGTGGTTCCCGGCGGCATTGTCGATCTCGCCGACGGTGTCGGCACCGCTTCGCCCTGCTCCCTCGACGAACCAGCCTACGCCTCAGCGGCCCACATCGACTGCGTGACCATCGTCGCCGTCTACGGTCCACAGTAGAGCCGAAGGAGCCCCCAACCTGCTGGTCAGGGGCTCCTCCTCCTAGTAGCGGGGGTAGGATTCGAACCTACGACCTCTGGGTTATGAGCCCAGCGAGCTACCGAGCTGCTCCACCCCGCGCCGCTGTTGTTCTGTTGTGTCTGTGACAGTACACCCCCGGGCACGTGCCCGCAGCGGGGGGTCCCCCGGCGCTGCGGGCCGCGTCTTCGCAGCTCACAGCCCTGCGCGCGTCCACAGGCACTCCTCGCGCTGATCACCGTTGAGCCCCGGGAACGGGGCCCCCCCCCCGCAACCCAGGGGTATGAGGGGCCGGCGCCCCCCCCCGCGCGTCCCCCCGTGGCCCCCCGGCCCCGGCGCCGCCCCCCGCACCGGGCGGGTGCGGGGGGGCCGTCGCCGTGCCTGTCGCGTCGCTGCCGCCGCTCAGCCGCCCGGAGCGGGCGCCGGGGCCGCGGCCGAAGCGGCCTGGGCCGCCTGGAACCGGTCGGTGGCCGTGTCGAGCGCCTGGAGCGCCTCTCCCTGGCCGACGAAGTCGCCGCTCGCGCTGGCCGCCCGGAACTGGTCGATCGCGGTCCGGATCGCCTGAGCCGCCGCGACGAGCTCCGGGCTGGCCGTGGCGTCGGTACCTGGCACCGCGGTTCCCGGCTCGGTCGGCGGCGTGGCGCCCGCGGAGGGCACGTCCGCCCCCGCCCCGGCCCCGAACACCTGGTCCAGCGCGGTGTCGAGGCTCGGGGCGAACCCGACCCGGCCGTTGTAGCTCACCAGCACCCGCGCCAACTGCGGGTAGCTCGACTCCTCGTTGGCCCGCTGGATGTACACGGGCTCCACGTAGAGCAGGCCGCCCGCGACCGGGAGCGTCAACAGGTTGCCGTTCACGACGGCGCTCTGCCCGTTGCGGGCGAGCAGGCCCAGGTCCTTGCTCACCTCCGGTGAGCCGGCGAACAGGCTCTGCACCAGCTGCGGGCCCTGGGTCTGGGTGTCCGGTGGTAGCTGCAGGACCGTGATCTGCCCGTAGGTCTCCGGGTGGGAGCTGGCGGACACGTACGCGGAGAGGAACTCCCGCGCCTGGAACACCAGTGCGCTGGTGAGCTGGAAGGTCGGCTTATCCGAGGACCGCTCGCCCGGCTGGCCCGCCAGCAGGTAGAACGGCGGCTGCGCGAGGCCCGCCGCCGTCGCTCCGCCCGAGGGCGTCGGGTCCGACGGGACGTCCCAGAAGGAGACGTTGCTGAAGAACTCGGCCGGGTTGTCGACGTGATAGCGGGTGAGCAGCGCGCGCTGCACCTTGAACTGGTCCTCCGGGTAGCGCAGGTGCTCGCGGAGCCCGGGCGTGATCGCCGACTCCGGCTGGACGGTGCCCGGGAAGGTCTTCATCCAGGTCTTGAGCACGGGGTCGGTCTCGTCGAAGGCGTACAGCGTGACGGTGCCGTCGTAGGCGTCGACGGTGGCCTTGACGGAGTTACGCAGGTAGCTGACCTCACGGTCCAGCTCCGGGCGCAGCCCGGGACCACCCGCCACGGCGTCCGCGGTGACCTCGCCGAGCTGCATGCGCTCGGCGTAGGGGTAGTTCTCCAGCGTGGTGTAGCCGTCGACGATCCAGGTGATGCGCCCGTCGACGACGGCCGGGTACGGGTCGCCGTCGGTGGTCAGCCAGGGCGCGACCGCCTGGACCCGGTCGGCGGGGTCGCGCACGTACATGATCTTCGAGTTGTCGTTGATCGAGCTGTTGAACAGGATGTTGCGCTCGCCGTAGTAGGCCGCGAAGGCCAGTCGGTTGACGAAGTTGTCCAGCGGCACGCCGCCGCGCCCGGCGTAGGTGTAGCGCTCGGTGTCGGAGTCGTACTCGACCGGCGGCGCGCCGTCCGGGGCCCCGACGATCGAGTAGCCCTCGGTCAGCTCGCCGTAGTACGTGCGCGGCTCCTCGACCTGCAGGCTCTGCGGGATGTTCGGGTTGTCCATGCTGGCGATGTCGATGCTGGTGAACTTGGGCAGTCCACCCTGGCCGCCCGCGTCGTCGAGCTCCGCGTTGACCTGGTTGGCCGGGGCCACCACGATCCCGTTGCCGTGGGTGTAGACCAGCCGCTGGTTGATCCAGTCCGTCTGGTTGCCCGCGAGGCCCTGGCTGTTGAGCTCACGCAGCGCGACGACGTAGTCCTGCACGGTGCCGTCGTCGGCCGCGTACCGGTCGATGTCGAGGGGGTCCTGGAACCCGTAGAACGTCCGGCCCTGCTGGAACTGGGTGAACGTGTCGGACAGCTTCGCCGGGTCCAGGATCCGGATGTTGGGGATCGTGGCGGTCTCCGCACGCACCTCGGCGGGCGTGGCCTCCGACGTGCCGGGGTAGCGCACCTCGGTCACCGTCTCCTCGGTGAGCCCGTACGCCTGGCGGGTGGCCTCGATGTTGCGCTCGATCGACAGCGCCTCGCGGTCGCCCGCGTTGGGGGCGACGACGAACTGCTGCAGCACCGCGGGCCACGCCGCGCCGACGAGCACGCTGGAGATCACCAGGAGCACGGTGGCGATCGCGGGGAGCTGCAGGTTCTGCCGGAACACCGCGGCGAAGAACGCGATCGCGCAGATCACCGAGATGAACAGCAGGATCAGCTTCGCGGGCATCACCGCGTGGAGGTCGGTGTAGGTGGCGCCGTTGAACAGCGGGTTGCGGTCGGAGCCCATCAGCTCGTAGCGGTCGAGCCAGTAGGCCACGGCCTTGAGCAGCACGAACACCCCGGCGAGGATGGCGAGCTGCGCACGTGCGGGGCCGGAGACGACGCCCGCGCGGCCGGTGAGCCGGATGCCGCCGAAGATGTAGTGGGTGATCAGCGCGACGACGAAGCTGATGGCGATGCCGACGAACAGCCAGTTCAGCAGCAACCGGTAGAACGGCAGCTGGAACGCGTAGAAGCTGACGTCGAGACCGAACTCGGGGTCCGCCACGCCGAACGGTGTGGAGTTGATGAACTGCTGCACGACCTGCCAGTCGCCCTGGGCGGACAGCCCGGCGATGACGCCGATGCCCACCGGGATGCCCACGGCGAACAGCCGCAGCCGCTGGATGATCACGGTGCGGTAGCGCGCGATCGGGTCCTCCGGACCCGAGAGGGGCACGAACACCGGGCGGGAGCGGTAGGCGATCCACAGCGACAGCGCGACCAGCCCGCCGATGAGCAGCCCACCCACCAGGAACTGCACGATCCGGGTGAACAGGATCGTGGAGAACACGCTCCGGAACCCGACCTCGCCGAACCACAGCCAGTCGATGTAGACGTTGATCAGGCGGGAGCCGGCGAGCAGCAGCAGCACCGCCGCGCCCGCGACGGCGAGCAGGATCCGGGTGCGGCGGGTCAACGTCGGAACTCCCACCGGGGGCCGCATGGCCACGAGCACGCTCCAGGGTCTTGTCGATTTAAGGCACGAAGCGTGTCCCCGCCGCGACCACCTGATGATCGCCGCAGCCGGCTCGACGGCGCGCCCTGCACACCCAACTGTACGAGGGGGGTGTGGGGTTCCCGTGGGGCGCCTGTCGTCTGGTTCGTCCGGTTCACGCGCAGGATGTGACGGGGCGGCCCTCGCGCAGCGCGTCGAGCTCGGCGAGCGCATCGTCCAGCGTGGTGACGCGGACGAGCGCCAAGCCGTCGGGCGCCGTGGCCGCGGCCTCCGCGCAGTTGGCGGCGGGCACGAGGAACACCTCGGCGCCGACCGCACTGGCCTTGGCCATCTTGAACGGGATGCCGTCGATCGCGCCGACCGCACCGGTCGGGTCGATGGTCCCGGTGCCCGCGATGAACCGTCCGCCGGTCAGCTCTCCCGGGGTCAGTCGGTCGACCACGGCGAGGGCGAACATGAGCCCGGCCGACGGACCGCCGATGCCGTCGAGGCTGATGTCGATGGAGCCCTCCCGGGCCTCGACGGTGGGCGTGATGCCGAGGAAGCCCTGTGGGCGGTCCGGGCGGGCCGCGAGCACGACCTCGGCCTGCTGCTCGACGCCGTCGCGCCGGAAGGTGATGGTGACCGTCTCTCCCGGCCGGGCGGTGGCGACGAGCTCGGAGACCTCTGCGGCCGAGTCGACCGGCTGCCCCGCCACCGCGACGATCGCGTCACCCGGCTCCAGCAGCCCCGCCGCGGGCGACCCGGGCACGACGCCGCCCACCACCACCTGCGCCGGTATCCCCAGCTCCCGGACCGCGGCGGCCTCGGCGTCGGCCTCCGAGGACGCGAACTGCGCGGCGTTCGCCTCCTGGATCTGCTCGTCGGTCCGGTCGGAGGGGAACACCGCCTCCCGCGGGATGACTTGCCGGTCGCCTGCTGCCCAGAAGTACAGCGAGGTGAACAGCGACAGGCCGTCGGTGACCGAGACCGTGGTCATGTTGAGGTGCCCCGACGTCGGGTACTCGGGCAGGCCCTCGACCGAGACGATCTCGGTGCCCTCGTACAACCCCAGGGTGTCGTGGGTGGGGCCCGGGCCGAGCGCCACGAACGGCACCGGCAGCGTCGCACCGATCACGCCGAGCGCCATGGCGAGCAAACCTGCGGCCACGACGGTCAACATGCGACGACTCACGAGCGATCACCCTATGCGGACCCACGTGCGGTCCCCGTGGGTGGTCGCGTCCGCGCGTGGCGAACTCGCGTCCGACCGCGTCCTGCGGGCGGGCCCCGGCGCGTACCGTGGACGCCATGAATGAGAAGCCGCCGTTCGGATTCGGACCCTCCGGCCGCGACGACTCCGGCCAGGGGCCTGACGACGAACCCGGAGGCGAGAAGCCCGGCGGGGCCGACGGCCCGGTCGACCCCTTCGGCTTCGGCAACCTCCCGGGGATGCCTCCCGGCGCCTTCCCCGGCATGGGTGGCCCCGGGATGGGCGGCCTGCCCGGTATGGGCGGTCCCGGCGGGTTCGACGTCAGCCAGCTCGGCCAGATGCTGACCCAGCTGGGGCAGATGCTCAGCCAGGCGCAGAACACCGGCGACGGGCCGGTCAACTACGACCTCGCCGCGCAGCTGGCCACCCAGAAGCTGGCGACCACCAGTTCGTCGTTGACGGGTGCCCAGCGCGCCTCCGTGTCCGACGCGGTGAAGCTCGCCGAACTCTGGCTCGACACCGCCACCGACTTCCCGGCGGGCGCCACCGAGACCAAGGCGTGGTCGGCGAGCGAGTGGGTCACGGCCAGCATGCCCACGTGGAAGCGGCTGTGCGACCCGGTGGCCCACCGCATGTCCACGGCGTGGACCGACGCCCTGCCCGAGGAGGCGCGTGCCGCCGCGGGCCCGATGATGGCCATGCTCGGCCAGATGGGCGGGCTCGCGTTCGGCAGCCAGCTCGGCACGGGTCTCGCCCAGCTCGCGGGCGAGATGCTGACCTCCACCGACATCGGCATCCCCGTCGGGCCCGATCGCGTCGCGGCGCTGCTGCCGGAGAACGTCGAGCGGTTCGGCGCCGACCTCGACCAGCCCTCCAGCGAGGTGTTGATCTTCCTCGCCGCCCGGGAGGCGGCCCACCAGCGGCTCTTCGCCGGGGTCGGGTGGCTGCGGGAGCGGCTGCTGCGCACCGTGGAGGAGTACGCGCAGGGCATCACCGTCGACACCTCCCGAATCGAGGAGCTCGCGCGCGGCATCGACCCGTCGAACCCGGCCGCCATCCAGGAGGCCCTGTCCTCGGGCATGTTCGAGCCGGAGACCACCCCCGAGCAGAAGGCCGCCCTCGCGCGGCTGGAGACCCTGCTCGCCCTGATCGAGGGCTGGGTGGACGCGGTCGTCGCCGAGGCGGTCGGCGAGCGCCTCCCCGGCGCAGAGGCCCTGCGGGAGACGCTGCGTCGGCGTCGCGCGTCCGGTGGTCCCGCCGAGCAGACCTTCGCCACCGTCGTGGGGCTGGAGCTGCGGCCGCGCAGGCTGCGCGACGCCGCCGAGCTGTGGCGGCTGCTCGGCGAGCAGCGAGGCACCGACGGTCGCGACGCCCTGTGGGCCCACCCCGACCTGATCCCCTCGGCCGACGACCTCGACGACCCGGCCGCGTTCGTCGGGCGCGACGACCTCGGCGACCCGATCGCGGAGCTGGAGAAGCTGGCCGACACCGACGCCGCCCCGGACCCCGAGAAGCCGGAGGACCCGCCGAAGGCCTGATCAGGCGCTTTCGACGGCGGCAGGCTCGGGCTCGTCGCCGTCGGTGCCCACGAGGCCGAGCCCGGCGGCGGCGGAGAGGCCCTCCAGGTAGCCCATCGCCCGTTCCGTGCGCGGGTAGCGGCGCACCCAGCTCCAGAACTTCTCGTCGTGGCCCGGCTCCAGCAGGTGCGCCAGCTCGTGGACGAGGACGTAGTCGACCACCCAGGCCGGCGCGTCGCGGAGCCGCTCGCTGATGCGGATGGTGCCGTCGGCGGGCGTGCACGACGCCCATCGCGTGCGCATCGTGGGCACCCAACGCACCGTGGTCGGCTCGGCACGGCCCTCCAGGTGGCGGCGGGCGAGTTCCATGCTGCGGCGCCGCAGGGCGTCGTCGCCGGTGCGCCCCGGTGAGCGGCGGCGCGCCTCGCTGCGCTCCAACCTGCTGACCATCTCGTCCACCCAGCGGCGTTCCTCGTTCTCGCTCATCCACCCCGGGATGAAGACGATCACGGTGTCGCCCTCGCGCCGCGCACTCACCATGCGCTTGCGCCGATCACTGCGCCGGACCTCCACGACCGCCGGTTGCGCCATGCCTCCCAGATTAGTCCCCGCGCCTCGGCCCCGAGACCGGAGGCGACCGCGGTCCCGCGATTCATCCACAGGCCGCCGACCTGCCTGTGGACAGGTTCGCGCGCGTCGTCGACTCCCGGTGCACGATCGGGTCATGACCTCCCCCCTCCCGTCGCGGATCCGGCTCGCCGCCCATCGTTCGGTACTGCCGAGGGGTACGGGGTCGCGGCTGCTCGGTCTGGACCCCGACCACACGGTCGTGATCGACGACCTCGCGCCTGCGCTCGCGCTGATGCTCGACGAGCTCGCCGACCCCGTCGATCCCGTGCTGCTCGTCGCACGCGCCACGCGACGCGGAGCCGATCCCGACGCCGCCGCGGATCTGCTGCACGTGCTCGTGGACGCCCGGGTGCTCGTCGACGCCCGCGTGTCGCGACGGCCGGTGGAGCGTCGCGCGTCCGCCACCGTCGTGGTCACCGGCGGCGGGCCGCTCGCGGCGGGCGTCGTCACCGGGCTGGTGGGTGCGGGGGTGGGCACCGTGTACGTCGAGTCCCCGG
>JAKDLE010000448.1 GCA_030453005.1 Pseudonocardia sp.
CAGCGGGGGCCGGGCCCCCGGGGGGAGGGGGGCGACCCGGCGGGGGGGGGGGCCCAGGGGCGGGGCACCGGGGGGGTTGGGGGGGGCCTCCGGGGCCTCCGGGGCTAGCCGCGGGGGCGGCGCTTCCCCAAAACCGGGGGGTTGCCCGGCGGCGGGGCCCCGGCCCCCCCGCCCCCGGGGGGGGGGGGGGGGGGGTGCGGGGGGGGGGGGCCTCGCCCGGGTCCTGCCCGGGCCGCAACAGCCTGCCGTACTTGACCCGGCCGGGAGCAGCTCGCGGCGGCGCAGCCGCTGCCGCACCTCGTGCTCGGCGACACCGGTGGCGATCAGGTCACGACGGCGCTGCACGGAGTCCACCTACCCGTGCTCTCATCGCCGCACCTCGCACACCTCGCGGTCACCTCGCACACCGTCGACGGTGTGCGTACTGACCACCGGGTGTGCGAGGTGGGTCAGAAGGGCAGGCCCAGGACCGGGAGGCCGAGGGCCGCGTCCACCGCGATGGCGGCGAACAGGGCGCAGAGGTAGGCGTTGGAGAGGTGGAACAGCTTCATCGGGGTGACGTCGTGGCCTGCGACGATGCCGTGGTGCAGGCGGTGCGCGGAGTAGACGAACCACACGCCGATCAGCACGGCCACGGCCGCGTAGATCCAGGACGTGACGGGCAGCAGCAGCAGCGTGACGGCCGCCATCACCCATGCGTAGGCGACGATCCGCCGCGACACCTGCACCGGGGTGGCGACGACGGGCAGCATCGGCACGCCCGCGGCCGCGTAGTCCTCGCGGTAGCGCATCGCCAGCGCCCAGAAGTGCGGCGGCGTCCAGAAGAAGATGATCGCGAACATCACCCACGCGGGCCACCCGACGGTGCCGGTGACCGCCGCCCAGCCGATGACGACCGGCATGCAGCCCGCCGCCCCGCCCCACACGATGTTCTGCGAGGTGCGGCGCTTGAGCAGCAGTGTGTAGACGAGCACGTAGAACGCGATGGCGGCCACCGACAGCGCGGCGGCGAGCCAGTTGGTGGTCAGCCCCAACCACACGGAGCTGAGCACGCCCAGGACCAGCCCGAAGATCAGCGCGTTGCGCCGTGGCACCTGCCCCCTGGCGAGCGGGCGGCGGGCCGTGCGCTTCATCACCTTGTCGATGTCGGCGTCGACGACGCAGTTCAGCGCGTGGGCGCTCGCCGCGGCCAGCGCGCCGCCCAGCAGCGTGGCGACGATGAGCCAGACGGACGGTATACCGCGCTCCGCCAGGAACATCGCAGGCACCGTGACGACGAGCAACTGCTCGATGATCCGGGTCTTGGTGAGGCCCAGGTAGGCGTCGACGGTGGTACGCGCCCGGTGCAGACCGCCCCGGAACCCCCCTCCGGGGGGAGTCCGAGTCGATCCCGGATGGGACACACTCACCGGCAACCTCGATCCGCGACGTGGTGGAGCGGCTCTTCTACAGCCTGTCGATCCTAGCTTCACGCATGACACGGCAGGCTGCCGGGTAGACGGCGGATGAGCGGTCGACTCGTGCGGGTCGCGGACCTGGATAGGCTGGCCGCGCCGGGGCGCCCACCACCGCCGGGGCGCCCACCACCGCAGTGAACGCGACACCGACATACCGAAGACACCGACGTACCGAAGACACCAGGGAGCCGCCGTGCCCGTGACCGACGCCGAAGTGACCCGCCTGACGCAGGCAGATGTGCCCGCCGACTGGACCGACCTGGACCGGCGCGCCGTCGACACCGTGCGCGTCCTCGCCGCCGACGCGGTGCAGAAGGCGGGGAGCGGGCACCCCGGCACGGCGATGAGCCTGGCCCCGCTGGCCTACACCCTGTTCCAGAAGGTGATGCGCCACGACCCGGCCGACGCCGACTGGATCGGCCGCGACCGCTTCGTGCTGTCCTGCGGGCACTCCAGCTTGACGCTGTACCTACAGCTGTTCCTCGGCGGCTGGGGCCTGGAGCTCGACGACATCAAGGAGCTGCGCCAGTGGGGCTCGGCCACGCCCGGCCACCCCGAGCACCGCCACACCCCCGGCGTCGAGATCACCACCGGCCCGCTCGGCCAGGGCCTCGCCTCCGCCGTGGGCATGGCGATGGGCGCGCGCCGCGAGCGCGGCCTGTTCGACCCGGACGCCGCGCGGGGCGAGAGCCCGTTCGACCACCAGATCTACGTCATCGCCTCCGACGGCGACATCCAGGAGGGCGTCACCTCCGAGGCGTCCTCGATCGCGGGGCACCAGCAGCTGGGCAACCTCACCGTCGTCTACGACGACAACAAGATCTCCATCGAGGACGACACCGACATCGCGCTGTCCGAGGACACCGCGAAGCGCTACGAGGCCTACGGCTGGCACGTGCAGGTCGTCGAGGGTGGGGAGAACGTCACCGGCATCCTCGCCGCGCTCGACGCCGCCCGCGCCGAGACCGAGCGTCCCTCGTTCATCCTGCTGCGCACGGTCATCGGGTTCCCGGCGCCGACGAAGATGAACACCGGCAAGGCCCACGGCTCGGCTCTCGGTGACGAGGAGGTCGCCGAGGTCAAGCGGATCCTCGGCATGGACCCGGAGCGGAACTTCCAGGTGGACGACGACGTGCTCGCCCACACCCGCGGGGCCGTCGACCGCGGGAAGGCCACCCACGCCGAGTGGACCGCCGCCTTCGACGCGTGGGCGGGCCGCGAGCCCGACCGCAAGGCGCTGCTCGACCGGATGCTGGGACGCACGCTGCCCGACGGCTGGGAGAAGGCGCTCCCGAGCTGGGCCGTCGACGCCAAGGGGATCGCGTCGCGCAAGGCGTCCGGCGAGGTGCTCAAGGCCCTGGCCGACGTGCTGCCCGAGCTGTGGGGCGGTTCGGCCGACCTGGCGGAGAGCAACAACACCACGATGGAGGGCGTCGACTCCTTCGGCCCCGCCTCGATCAGCACGTCGATGTTCACGGCGCAGCCCTACGGCCGCACGCTGCACTTCGGCGTCCGCGAGCACGCGATGGGCTCGATCCTCAACGGCATCGCGCTGCACGGGCCCACCCGGCCCTACGGCGGCACGTTCCTCATCTTCTCCGACTACATGCGCCCGGCCGTGCGCCTGGGCGCGCTGATGAAGTGCGCGGGCATCTACGTCTGGACGCACGACTCGATCGGCCTCGGCGGGGACGGCCCCACCCACCAGCCGATCGAGCAGCTCGCCGCGCTGCGGGCCATCCCCGGCCTGTCGGTGGTGCGCCCCGGCGACGCGAACGAGACCGCGTCGGCGTGGAAGGCGGTACTGGAGCGGCCCGAGGGGCCGTGCGGCCTCGCGCTGTCGCGGCAGAACCTGCCGACCCTGGAGGGCACCTCGGTCGAGGGCGTGGCCCGGGGCGGCTATGTGCTGGCGGAAGCCTCGTCAGGCACGCCGCAGCTGATCCTCATCGCCACCGGCTCGGAGCTGGCGCTCGCGGTGGAGGCCCGGAAGGTTCTGGAGGCCGACGGCGTTACCACCCGTGTGGTGTCCATGCCGTGCGTCGAGTGGTTCGACGAGCAGGACGCCGCCTACCGCGAGTCGGTGCTGCCGCGGGGCGTCAAGGCGAGGGTGGCGGTCGAGGCGGGCGTCGCGCAGCCCTGGTACCGCTTCACCGGCGACGCGGGCGAGATCGTCTCCATCGAGCACTACGGCGCCAGCGCGGAGGCCGACGTGCTGTTCCGCGAGTTCGGCTTCACGCCGGAGGCCGTCGTCGCTGCGGCGCGCCGCAGCCTGTCGAACATCTCCTGAAGGAGGACACATGAGCAACGATCGACTGGGACGGCTCGCCGAGGCGGGCGT
>JAKDLE010000449.1 GCA_030453005.1 Pseudonocardia sp.
GCTCCGGCGTCTGCTTGCGACGGCCGCCGCGCTGCATGTCGCCGGTCGTGGTGCGGCGGCCCGGGTCGATGAGCCGCTTCCACTTGCCCTGCGCGGCCTGGCGGCTGTTGAGCTGGGCCTGCACGGCGTCGGCCGTCTGCGCCCAGGTGAGCCCGTCGGCGCGGAGCTTGCGGATGAGGTCGCGCTCGTAGTAGTCGGCGAGGCGGCGCATCTCCCCGACCAGCGCGTACCAGGCCGCCGCCCCGTCGTGGGTCAGCACCCCGGCGCGGGCGCGCTCCTTGAGCCCGTCGAGCTGTTGGGTGATCGACTCCCGCTGCTTCGCGATCGACGGGTCGGCCCGCTCCAGCCACCGTTGCGCTTCCTCGTACTTCATTGGGTCAACGATAGGTTGACGCCTTCGTTTGGTCAACCTTTCGACGACACCCGAACCCGCCCGACACCGAGCGAACGGCTCAGGTGGGGTCAGGCCCCGCCGAGGGCCTCCACGCCGGTGAGCCAGACGGCGGGGGAGCCGTCCTCGTCGGACGCCGCGAGGTCGATCTCCGCGGTGATCGCCCAGTCGCGGTCGCCCGCGGGGTCGTCGAGCACCTGGCGCACCAGCCAGCGCTCGGACTCCTCGGTGATCGTGATGAGCTGCGGGCCGCGGGCGTCGCCGGTGGTGCCGATCGAGTCGTGCTCGGCGAAGTAGGGCTCCAGCGCGTCGCGCCAGGTCTCCGCGGTCCAGCCGGAGCCGGAGTCGAGCTCGGCGAGCAGGTCCCAGCGTCGGAACGCGGCCAGCTCGACGCGGCGGAACATCGCGTTGCGCACCAGCACCCGGAACGCCCGGACGTTGCGCGTGACCCCGGCGGGCCCGGAGTCGATGGACGGCGGCGCGATCTCCTCGGTTCCGCCGCTCCCCGCGGCCAGCGCCTCCCACTCGTCGAGCAGCGAGGAGTCGACCTGCCGGACGAGCTCGCCCAGCCACTCGACGACGTCGACGAGCGCCTCGGTCTTCGCGTCGTCGGGCACGGTCTGGCGCAGCGCGCGGTAGGTGTCGGCGAGGTAGCGCAGGACCAGGCCCTCCGACCGCGCGAGTTGGTAGTGCGAGACGTACTCGACGAACGTCATCGCCCGGGAGAACATGTCGCGCGCCACCGACTTGGGGGACAGGCGCGCGTCCTCCACCCAGGGTGCGCCGCGCCGGTAGGTCTCCAGTGCGCCGGTGAGCAGCTCGTCGAGCGGCTTGGGGTAGGTGACCTCCTCGAGCAGCGCCATGCGCTCCTCGTACTCGATCCCGTCGGCCTTCATCGCCGCGACGGCCTCGCCGCGCGCCTTGTTCTGCTGCGCGTAGAGCACCTGGCGGGGGTCGTCGAGCGTCGCCTCGATCACCGAGAGCACGTCCATCGGGTACTCCGGGGCGTCGCGGTCGAGCAGTTCGATCGCGGCCAGCGCGAACGGCGAGAGCGGCTGGTTGAGGGCGAAGTCGAGCTGCAGGTCGCCGACCACGCGCACCCGGCGGCCTTCGGCATCCGGCTCGGGCAGCTCCTCCACCACACCGGACGTGCGCAGCGCCCGGTAGATCCGCAGCGCGCGCAGGATGTGGCGGCGCTGGCGCGGCCGCGGCTCGTGGTTGTCCTCCAGCAGGTGGCGCATCGCGGCGAACGCGTCGCCGGGGCGCGAGATGACGTTGAGCAGCAGCGCGTGCGACACCCGGAAGTGGCTGGTCAGCGGCTCGGGCTGGGCGTTCTGGAGCTTGGCGAAGCTGACGTCGGACCAGCCGACGAAGCCCTCGGGCGGCTGCGTGCGCACCACCCGCTTGCGCTTCTTGGGATCGTCGCCCGCCTTGGCGAGGCGGCGGTGGTTCTCCACCTCGTGGTCGGGGGCCTGCGCGACGACGGTGCCGACGGTGTCGTAGCCCGCCCGCCCCGCGCGCCCGGCGATCTGGTGGAACTCCCGCGCCTTGAGCGAGCGGGTGCGGGTGCCGTCGTACTTGGCGAGCGCGGTGAACAGCACCGTGCGGATCGGCACGTTGATGCCGACGCCGAGCGTGTCGGTGCCGCAGATGACGCGCCGCAGCCCGGCCTGCGCGAGGGTCTCCACCAGCCGTCGGTAGCGGGGGAGCATCCCGGCGTGGTGGACGCCGACGCCGTGGCGCACCAGCCGCGAGAGCGTCTTGCCGAACCCGGAGGTGAACCGGAACCGGCCGATCAGGGCGGCGATCGCGGCCTTGTCGTCCTTGGACGTCATGTTGACGCTCATCAGCGACTGCGCCCGCTCGATCGCCGCCTGCTGGGTGAAGTGCACGACGTAGACCGGCGCCTGGTTCGTCGTCAGCAGCTCGGTGATCGTCTCGTGGATCGGGGTGTGGACGTAGGAGTAGAGCAGCGGGACGGGCCGGTCCACCGAGGTGATCACGGCGGTGTCCCGGCCGGTCCGACGATTCAGGTCGTCGCGGAAGAACGAGACGTCGCCGAGCGTGGCGCTCATCAGCAGGAACTGCGCCTGCGGCAGCTCGATCAGCGGCACCTGCCAGGCCCAGCCGCGGGCCGGGTCGGCGTAGAAGTGGAACTCGTCCATCACGACCGAGCCGACGTCCGCGTCGCGGCCCGACCGCAGGGCGATGTTGGCGAGGATCTCCGCGGTGCAGCAGATGATCGGCGCCTTCTCGTTGACCGCCGCGTCGCCGGTGAGCATCCCGACCTTGTCCGGCCCGAACACGTCGATCAGCGCGAAGAACTTCTCGCTGACCAGCGCCTTGATGGGCGCGGTGTAGAACGTGCGCTGTCCGCGGACCAGCGCCGCCATGTGCGCGCCGACGGCCACCAGCGACTTCCCCGACCCGGTGGGCGTGGAGAGGACGACGTTGCTGCCGGTGACGAGCTCGAGCAGCGCCTCCTCCTGCGCCGGGTAGAGCGACAAGCCCTGTTCCTCGTACGCCCAGTCGGTGAACGCCTCGACGAGATCGTCGGGATCACTACCTGGGGGGAGGCGGTCGGTGAGCGTCATGATGACCCCGATCGTCCCCTGTGCTCTGTCGTGGTGGCGGGCCGGGGCAGGCCGGATACGGTGAGCGCCGTGACGGGGGCGACATCCGAGGACGGCGTGCCCCGCCTCGTGGCGCCGATGCTGCCCTCGGCCGCCTCGGGGGACCCGCCCACCGGCCCGGACTGGCGCGTCGAGGTGGCGTGGACCGGGCACCGGTGCATCGCCTACGTGCACCCGCCGAGGGCGGACGGACCGGGGCGGGTGCGGCTGCTCTCCGGTGGCGACAACTCGATGACGCACGCCTACCCCGAGTTCACCGCGCCCCTGCTGGCCCGCTGCCCGCCCGGCGGGATGGTGCTCGACGGCACGATCGTCGCCCGCGGGGAGGAGCACGCCACCCGGCCCCGGCTGCTCAAGCGGCGGCACTCGCGCTACAAGCCCAGCGCCCGCGACATCGCGGCGGTGCCCGTCGACCTGCAGGTGGCCGACCTGCTGTTCTTCGACGGCCGCAGCACCCTCGACCTGCCCTACCGGGAACGCCGCGCCCGGCTGGAGGGGCTCGGCCTCGCAGGCGCCCCGGTCTGGACGACGGCGCTGTTCCCGGCCACCGAGCTCGGGTCGATCATGCGGATCGCGGCGGCCGAGGGCGTCGACGCGTTCCACGCCCGCCACCTCGGGGCCCGCTACCGGCCGGGCGGGCGCTCGAAGTTCTGGCTGCGCGTACCGGTGCAGCGCACCCGGCAGGTCGTCATCGGGGGGTGGACACCGACGGACCCGCGCCGCCCCGACACGATCGCCACCCTGCTGCTCGGGGTGCCCGACGCCGAC
>JAKDLE010000450.1 GCA_030453005.1 Pseudonocardia sp.
GCTGCTCGGTCCGTGACCGGTGCGTCGTCGCGTATCCGGCCGGGCTGATGCCCCGCTCGTCGTGCACACCTCGTCGCCACCGTGCACACCTCCCGGCCTGTGCACGGTGACCAGAAGGTGTGCACGGCTGTCTCGGGAGGCGTGAGACGCCGCCTTCCGTACAGTCTCCGCGATGGCCCGTCGCACCCGTCCGACCAAGATCCTCCCCGACCGGCCCGAACTCCCGGCGCGCTTCGACCGCGCCCCGGCCGCGGCCGAGCCCGGAGCGCTGTGGGACGGCGTCGAGGCGGGGCCGAACACGGTGTTCCCCGCCGAGCTGCCCGACCTGGACCTGCGGGAGTGCCGGTTCGCAGGCGCCGACCTGTCCGGGCGCACCCTGACCGGCTTCACCTGCCGCGACACCGAGTTCGTGCACTGTGACCTGTCCGGCGCGATGCTGGACTCCGCGACCCTGCGACGGGTCACCCTCACCGACTGCAGGCTCACCGGCACCGTGCTCAGCGGAGCCGCGCTGAACGACGTGCGGATCACCGCCTGCCGCGCGGACCTGGTCAACCTGCGGATGGCCCGCGCCGGGTTCCTGCTCGTCGAGCAGAGCATGCTGCGCGGCGCCGACCTCTACGCGATGACCGCCGCCGACTCCGCGCTGCTGGACTGCGACCTGACGGGCAGCACCGTCACCGAAGCCCGGCTCACCGGGATGCGCCTGCACGGCTCGACCGTCGACGACCTGCACGGCGTGGCGTCGCTGCGAGGAGCGCGGATCGGAGCCGACCAGCTGGTGACGCTCGGCGCGGCGCTGCTCGCCGCCCACGAGATCGCCGTCACCGAGCGCGCCTGACCGGTCGCGGCCCCGGCGTCCTCCCCGGCAGCGCCTGCCCGTCGCACCGGGCCCGCTCGGTTAGCCTGGAGCCATGTCGCGGATCGTCGTACTGGACTACGGGTCGGGCAACCTGCGTTCCGCGGAACGCGCGTTGCGCCGGGTCGGGGCCGACGTCACGGTCACCGCCGACGCCGACGCCGCGATGGAGGCCGACGGGCTCGTCGTGCCCGGGGTGGGAGCGTTCGCGGCCTGCATGAGCGGGCTGGCCTCGGTCGACGGACCACGGATCATCGAGCGACGGCTCGCGGGCGGCCGCCCGGTGCTGGGCATCTGCGTGGGCATGCAGGTGCTGTTCGACCTGGGCGTGGAGTGGGGCGAGCGCACCGTCGGCTGCGGGCAGTGGCCGGGCACCGTCGAGCGGCTCAAGGCCGACGTGCTGCCGCACATGGGCTGGAACACCGTCGCCGCGCCCTCCGGGACGACCCTGTTCCACGGCCTCGACCCCGACACGCGCTTCTACTTCGTGCACACCTTCGGCGTGCGGCGCTGGGAGCTCGACCCCGCGGAGCACCTGCGTCCGCCGCTGGTCACCTGGGCCAACCACGGCGAGGACTTCGTGGCCGCCGTGGAGAACGGTGCGCTCGCCGCGACCCAGTTCCACCCGGAGAAGTCCGGTGACGCGGGCGCCACGGTGCTGCAGAACTGGCTGCGCGACATCGTGGGCTGACGTACCCACCGACGGGCGCGCCGCCGTCGGTAGGCTCCGCGACGTGACCTTCACCCTGCTTCCCGCCGTCGACGTGGCCGACGGTCAGGCCGTCCGTCTGGTCCAGGGCGAAGCCGGCACCGAGACCGGGTACGGCGCGCCGCGCGACGCCGCGCTGCAGTGGCAGAACGACGGCGCCGAATGGGTCCACCTCGTCGACCTCGACGCCGCGTTCGGCCGCGGCTCCAACGCCGAGCTGCTCGCCGGGGTGGTCGGCGAGCTCGACGTGCAGGTCGAGCTCTCCGGCGGCATCCGCGACGACGCGTCGCTGGAGCGGGCCCTGGCCACCGGCTGCGCGCGGGTCAACCTGGGCACCGCCGCGCTGGAGAACCCGCAGTGGTGCGCCCGTGCGATCGCCGCCCACGGGGAACGCATCGCGGTCGGCCTCGACGTCCGCATCACCGACGGCCCAGGGGGCACCCGCAGTCACCGTCTCGCCGCCCGCGGCTGGACCACCGACGGCGGCGACCTGTGGGAGACCCTGGCGCGCCTCGACCGCGACGGCTGCGCCCGCTACGTGGTCACCGACGTCAGCAAGGACGGCATGCTGCGCGGGCCCAACACCGACCTGATGCGCGACGTCGCGAACGCCACGCCCGCGCCGGTGATCGTCTCCGGGGGCATCGCGGAGATCTCCGACCTGGTATCGCTCGCCGAGGCGGCGGCCGAGGGCGCGAACCTGGAGGGGTCGATCGTGGGCAAGGCCCTCTACGCGGGCCGCTTCACCCTGCCCGAGGCGCTCGCCGCGGTGCGGGCCGTCGGTGGCGCCTCCCGCCGCGCCGCGGGCTGAAACGTCCCCCCTTGCTCTGTCCCCTCTGCTCTGGGCACCTCCACGCACCGGTGCGTAGAGGTGCGCAGAGCAAGGGACCCGGCCGTCAGTAGAGTCGACCCCGTGAGTGTGGCCGTGCGGGTGATCCCCTGTCTCGACGTCGACGCCGGGCGCGTCGTCAAGGGCGTCAACTTCGCCGATCTGCGCGACGCGGGCGACCCCGTCGAGATGGCGCGGATCTACGACGCCGAGGGGGCCGACGAGCTCACGTTCCTCGACGTCACCGCCTCCTCGGGCGAGCGCGCCACGATGCTCGACGTGGTGCGTCGCACCGCCGAGCAGGTGTTCATCCCGCTGACGGTCGGCGGCGGCATCCGGTCCACCGACGACATCGACACGCTGCTGCGAGGCGGGGCCGACAAGGTCAGCATCAACACCGCGGCCATCGCCCGCCCGGAGCTGCTGCACGAGGCGAGCCGCCGGTTCGGGTCGCAGTGCATCGTGCTCTCGGTCGACGCGCGCACGGTCCCCGCCGACGGCCGGCCGACACCGTCGGGCTGGGAGGTCACCACCCACGGTGGGCGGCGCGGCACCGGCATCGACGCCGTCGAGTGGGCGGCGCGGGGCCAGGAGCTCGGCGTCGGGGAGATCCTGCTGAACTCGATGGACGCCGACGGCACGCGTGCGGGCTTCGACCTCGCGATGATCACTGCGGTGCGCCGGGCCGTCGACGTGCCCGTCATCGCCAGCGGCGGCGCGGGCGCCGTCGAGCACTTCACGCCCGCGGTGCGGGCCGGGGCGGACGCCGTGCTCGCGGCCACGGTGTTCCACTTCGGGCACTTCCGGATCTCGGATGTCAAGGCGAGCCTGCGGGCCGCGGAGGTGGAGGTCCGGTGACCGCGCGCGTCGAGGTCTCCGCGTTGGACCCGGCGGTCGCCGCCCGGCTCAAGCGCGATGTCGACGGACTGGTCTGCGCGGTGACCCAACAGCAGGGCACCGGCGAGGTGCTGATGGTCGCCTGGATGGACGACGAGGCCCTGCACCGCACGCTCACCACCGGCCGGGCCACGTACTGGTCGCGGTCGCGGCAGGAGTACTGGGTCAAGGGCGAGAGCTCCGGGCACGCCCAGCGGGTGCACGAGGTGCGCCTGGACTGCGACGGCGACGCGCTGCTCGTCGTCGTCGACCAGACCGGCCCGGCGTGCCACACCGGCACCCGCACCTGCTTCGACGCCGACGTCCTGTTCAGCGGCGGCTGACCGCCTCGGCCGGCGTGGGCGGCGACATCGCCCACCGGATCCCGGCGGTCACCCCGAGTCCGGCCAGGGCGACCACCGTCCGGTCGAGGACAGGCAGGTCCGGGAGCCGCAGCGGGCTGCGGGTCCAGCGGGGCAGCAGGCCCACCGCGGCGGCCCCCAGCAGCGCGTAGGGGGC
>JAKDLE010000451.1 GCA_030453005.1 Pseudonocardia sp.
GGTCGAGCAGGTCGGGTGGGCAGTGCACGACGGCGACGAGCCCGTGGGCGGGCAGCGGACCGCCGCGCCGGTGCTGCAGGCGCAGCACCGCGCCACTGCGCCGGGCGAGGCGGGCGGCGACGAACAGCCCGACCCGGTTGGACACGATGTCGTCGATGATGGGTCGGTCGGCGAGCCTGCGGTTGAGCTCGTCGAGCTCCCCACCGGTGGGGCCCGGCCCGTCGGTGACGACCTCGACGGTGACCCCGCCGTCGTCGGTGCGGCGGCCGACGACCTCCACCCGCGACTGCGCGGGCGACACCGTCACCGCGTGGGTGAGCAGCTCGGTGAACAGCGCGACGAGCGCGGCCACGGCCCGCGGGGCGATCGCGATGTGGGGGGCCGGGCCGAGCTCGACGCGGGACACGTCCTCGACCCCGGCCCGGGCGTCGGCCAACACGTCGGAGACCGGTCGCGGCCCGCGGGCACGCGTGCCCTGCTGGGCGCCGCCGAGCACGAGCAGGTTCTCGCTGCCCCGCAGCGAGCGCAGCAGGGAGGTGCGCAGCTCGGACACGTCGGCGAGGGACTCGTCGGCGAGCGACTCGTCGTCACCGCCCGCTGACTGGAGCCGTTCGACGAGCGTGAGCTGCCGTTCGAGCTGGCTCTGCAGGCGTTGTGCCATGCACACCAGTACCTCGTCGGTCTCCCTGCTCTCGCGCACTGCCGTGCCCTCCGCCGGTGTCGTTCAACCCGGGGGAGCCTACTCGTCGGTGTCGCGTTCTCCAGAGCGCCCGCGTGCCCTGCGCCGGTCGGCCCCACGTGCGCGACGGTCGGTCGGCGGAGCCGGGGTGGGCGTGGCGACCGGAGCCGTCGGTCGCCACGACCGGGCGAACGGCGGCGCGTGGCAGGGTGGCGGGAGTGAGCCCCGAGCCCGATGTGCCTGGTTTCGATGTATCCGCCGTCCGTGACCACTTCCCGTCGCTGAAGGCGGGCTACGCGCACTTCGACGGGCCCGGTGGCTCGCAGGTGCCCGATGTGGTGGCGCAGGCGGTGGCCACGACGATGACCTCACCGCTGGCCAACCGCGGCACCGTCACCGCGGCGGAGCGCGCGGCGGACGCGATCGTGGGCGACGCCCGGGCCGCGATGGCCGACCTGCTCGGCGCCGACCCGGCCGGGATCGTCTTCGGCCGCAGCATGACGGCGCTGACCTTCGACACCGCGCGCACCCTCGCCGCCACGTGGGCGCCCGGCGACGAGGTGGTGGTCAGCCGCCTCGACCACGACGCCAACATCCGGCCCTGGGTGCTCGCCGCACAGGCCGTGGGCGCGGTGGTGCGCTGGGCCGACTTCGACCCCGCCACCGGCGAGCTCACCGTCGACGACGTCGCCGCGGTGCTCTCGGAGCGGACCCGGCTCGTGGCGGTCACCGCCGCGTCCAACCTCATCGGCACCCGCCCGCCGGTGCGCGCGATCGCCGACCGCTGCCACGCCGTGGGTGCGGTGGTGCACGTCGACGGCGTCCACCACACCGCGCACGCGGGCGTCGACGTCGCGGCCCTGGGCGCCGACCTCTACGTCTGCTCGCCCTACAAGTTCCTCGGCCCGCCCTGCGGGGTGCTCGCGGGGGCGCCGGAGCTGCTGGAGACGCTGCGCCCGCAGAAGCTGCTGCCCTCCTCCGACGCCGTGCCGGAGCGCTTCGAGCTCGGCACGCTGCCCTACGAGCTGCTCGCGGGCACCACCGCGGCCGTGGACTTCCTGGCCGGCCTGGCGGGGACGCCGGGTTCGCGACGCGAGCGGCTGGTGGCGTCGATGGCGGCGCTGGGGTCCCACGAGGACCGGCTGCGCGACCGCATCGAGGCCGGGTTGGCGGCGCTGCCGGGCGTCACCGTCTACTCGCGCGCCGCGCACCGCACCCCCACGTTGCTGGTCGGGTTCGACGGCCGCGAGCCGGGCGCGGCCTACCGGTTCCTCGCCGGGCGCGGCGTCAACGCCCCGGCGAGCTCGTTCTACGCCGTCGAGGCGTCGCGGCACCTCGGGCTGGGCGACACCGGGTCGCTGCGGATCGGGCTGGCCCCCTACACCGACGACGGCGACGTGGACCGGCTGCTGGAGGGCCTGGGCTCGTTCCTGGAGTCGTCCGGGGGCTCGGCGAACAGCGGCGGCAGGTAGCGCAGCATCAGCGTCGACCAGGTCACGTGGGTGAGCATCGGCGCCTGGATCCCGCCCGACGAGCGGCGCTGCAGCCCGAACAGCGTGCCCATGACGCCCGAGGCGAGCACCAGCGCCGGGTTGCGGGTGGCGACCGTGGCGAGCACGTAGACCCCGGTGGACGTGAGTACGGGCCGCCGCTCGCCGACCGCGGCGTAGAGCGCACCGCGGAAGAACACCTCCTCGGCCGCGCCGTTGGCCAGCGTGGTGACCAGAACCAGCCCGGTGCGGCCCCGGTCGGCGTAGCTCAGCACCGACGAGAGCGCGCGTCGCAGGACCGGGATCCGCCGGGCCACCAGCGCGGCAGCGTAGAACGCCCCGAAGGCGCCGACGCCGGTGAGCACCGGGGTGGCGACGGGGCGGCGCAGGCCGTCGCCGGTGCGCATCCAGCCCAGGTGCAGCCGGCCCGACGCGAGGCCGCCGACCAGCCAGGTGGCGGCGGTGCCCAGCGTCATCCCGTAGAACGCGGGGGAGCCCGGTTCGGTGGACAGCCCCGCCCCGAGCATCCCGGCGCCCGCGAGCGAGGTGGCCGCGACCACCCGGCGGCGGCGGCGGAACGCGGCGTCGGACTCCCGGTGGTCGCGCGGCACCTTCTCGGAGAGCCAGTGCGGGAGCAGGTCGAGCACCCGTGCGGGCGCGCTCATCTCCGCCCCGCCTCCCGCCGGGCCCTCGCCCGGTCGCCCAGTGCGGCGAGCACGGCGGCGTCGTAGTCCATCGGCTCGAACGGCACGAGCTCGCGGACGGCTTCGTCGCGCACCACTACCTCGTTGGACATCGAGTCGACCAGCGCCCGCCCGGTCTGCGTGTTCACGTCGGTGACCAGCGACAACCAGCGCGACGACAGCAGCGGCACCGGCACCACGATCAGCGTGCGGCCCTCGATCGCGGCCACCCGACGCATCATCTCGACGTACTCCAGCACCTCGGGGCCGCCGACGTCGAACGTCCGGCCGGTCGTGGCGGAGATCATGGCCGGGAGGTGCTCGACGAGCTGGCGTGTCATCTCCCAGGAGATCCCACCGGGCCCGACGATGATCCCGGCGCGCAGCACGGTGACCGGCACGCCCGCCCCGCCGAGCAGCCGCTCCACCTCGCGTCGGCTGCGCAGGTGCTCGGAGAGGTCGTCGGTGTCGTCGCCGAGCCCCCCGAGGTAGACGATCCGTCGCACCCCCGCGTCCGCGGCGGCCTGCGCGAACGTGCGCGCGGCCTCGGCGTCGCGGGCCGCGAAGCCGGGGTCGTCGAGGGAGTGCACCAGGTAGTACGCCGCCTCGCAGCCCGTCAGGGCGTGCACCAGGGAGTCGCCGTCGTGGACGTCGCCACGCACCGGCTCACCCGCCCCGTCGTAGCGCTCGGGGCGTCGGGTCATCGCCCGCACCGCGTGCCCCGCCTGCTCCAGCGCCGGGCACAGCCGCCCACCGACGAACCCCGACGCCCCGGTCACCAGCACCCGCATGCCGCCACCCTCTCCCGCCGCGGCGACCGGCGCGAGCCGGGGTGCCGCCCCCGACACCACCGCCCCCGGGGGCCCCCCGGGGCCCCGCCCGGGCCCCCGGGGGGGGCCCGGGGGGGGGCCCCCGGGGGGGGGGGGGGCCCC
>JAKDLE010000452.1 GCA_030453005.1 Pseudonocardia sp.
AGTGGAAAGCCGAGATCCCCCTGATCGAGGAATGGTTCGCCAAGATCGGCGACACACTCCCCACCTCCATGCGCGACGAACTGGAAGCCCTCAAGCTCCGACTCGGCGCCTAGCTAGACGTCCCCTCGGACGGCCCGACGCAGGCCCCTTGCGTCGGGCCGTTCGTCGACGGAAACCGACCGTCCGGCGACGCCTCCGGCGTGTCGGCGGCTCCGCTCGGACATCAGGGCCGGTGACGCTCCTGTCTCGTTCACCCGTTCACACGAGCGGAGGCCCGAACACCGCTGAGAGTGACCTCTCACCGGCGTTCGATTGCTGCGCCACCCGTCTGAGGTGCAACATCTTGTGGAACTCTGCGATAAGAAGGGTGATCGTCGCCGACCGTGGCGACGACAGTCGGAGGTGACCACGGTGATGGATGTCGAGCCTGCGAACGCGCCTGGGCGCGCCTCCGCGGGAGAGGACGCCGAGGACCTCCTGGTGTTCGTCGAGCGGCTCGCCGCAGCCGGACACGGCGAGGCGTCCACCGCTCGCGCGCAGGAGCAGATCAACGCGGTCATCCGCGGCGGCTCCGCGCCGCCCGGGCTGCGCAGGCTCGCCGAGGCGCTCGCCGCGTCGGTGGCCGAGGTCCCACCTGCTCCCCGGCAACCCGTCGACGACGACGCGTCGTCGGTCGTGCTCGCGATGCGCAGCAACGCCCTGGTCGTCCTCGACGCCGCCGCGGCACCCGCGGTCGCGGCGGCCGTCACCGCGTTGATCGGCGACGGCAGGCGCGTGGTCGTCACCGCCGAGACCGACGCTCAGCTCGACGCCGTACGCCGCGACGTGGCCACCGGACGGGTCGTGGACGCCCTGCCGTCGCTGCCCCCCGCCGAGCTGCGCGAGCTGCGACGGCTGCTCGCCACCTCCACTGCCGCCGGGCGTGCGCGCGCAGGCCAGCACCTGCCGCCCGTCGACGCGCTGCCGTCGGTGCGCGAGGTGGACGAACTCTGCGCACAGGCGGCCCGGGCGCGGGCGGGCGACCGCACGTCGATGGTGCCCGCCATGCTCGCGGACGTGGAGCCCGACCGCCGCGCGGCCGTCACCTCCGTGGCCCACTGCGTCATGGCCAAACTCGACGCGCTCAGCGGCCGTGCGCAGCGCACCTGGGAGTGGGATCTGCTCGGCCATCTCATCCACACCCGCCACCGCGCCGCCTTCGACCGCACCGTGGAGGACGTCGCGCAGGCCGTCGGCATCGTCCGCCGCAGGCGCGACGCGCCACCGGTGACGTTGCTGGAGAGCCTGCCGTCCGACGCGGTCGACCTGCTGTGCAACTACCTGGAGTTCCTCGAGGCGGGCGGCCGCAACCGCACGTACTTCCCGCCGTCGGCCCAACGCGAGGTCCGCCCGGTGCTGCGCATGATCCGCGTGGCCGACCACGAACCCGAGTCCGCCGCCGAGGTGCTGCGCGTCATCGACCATCTCGAGCTGAGCCACCGGCTGCAGCGCATCAACGCGGGCTGCGCGGAGATGGGCGTACCGGCCCCACGAGGGCCCGAGGAGCTCTCCGGGCTGGCCGACGCCCTGAGGCTGGTGGCCGCCGCGGCCCGTTCGGTGGGCGCGTTGCGACACGACGTGCTGTTCCTCGCCACCGACTCGCCGCTGTCGGTGCCCGACGTCGACACCGCCGCCTCCGTGGCCACCGCGATCCTCGACTACGCCGAACACGGCTCGGCGACGGAGGCCACGCACCGCCTCGACACGCTCGCCGCCGACCTCGCGGCGCAGGCTGCCGTGCACGCCACCGCCGCGGAGCACGAGCTGGCCGTGGTCGCGCTGCGGCAGCGCGACGCGCGACGGTTCGCCGGCGCCGTGGAGGCGTTGGAGGCCGCCCGTCGCGAACAGCGCGACGAACTCCGTCGCGCGCAACTGCTGGACCGACTGCGCGCTCAGGCCCCCCGGCTCGCCGACACCTGGGAGACCCAGCACGGCCAGGGCTTCGGCCTGGCCTGCTTCGTCCGCACCGACACTCTGCTCTCCGCGATGCCCGCGCCCGACAGCGTCGACGTCGTGGTCGTGCTGGGTGCCGCACAGCTCGGCGTCGAGCGGCTGCTGCTCACCGCGGTGGCCCCGCGCCTGATCGCCGCCGTGGCCCCGGACGAGCAGCCCGAAGGCTCCCCCACCCTGCTCAGCGTGTTGCAACGGGCGACCGCGCTGGTCATCCGCGGGTCCGGCGGCCGTCGGTCAGGCCGGGTGGTCCAGCTCAGACCGGGAACACGTTCCGTCGGCGTGTCGGCGGTGGGTCAGGCCGGGGCGTAGACCCTAACCTCCGCCCGCCCGGTCGAGCAGCGCGATCGGGTCGGGGCCGTCGTCCTGCGGGTCCCAGCCGCCGCCTGCGCGGGGTCGGTACAACCGCCACCGGCCGTCGTCCGCCGCGTGCAGCCGAGCCAACGGCGTGCTCGTCCACTCGGCGTCCAGCTCCGGGTACAGGGGCGCGCGCCGGTCCACGATCGTCACCTCCGCGCCGTCCACGGAGTAGCCGATCTGACGACCCTCGCGTTCGGTCTCCGGTATGCGCTGCGCGCACCACAGCGACAGTCGATGCCGCACCTCCTCCGAAACACTCATGCCGCGCATCGTCCCCCCTGTGGGGGCTACGGTCGACTGCTATGGGTGACGCACACGAAGTGAGCCGGTTCGGACATGTGGAGGCGGCGGATCTGCCGCCGGATCTGCGGGAGCGGATCGGGGCGATCGCGGAGAAGTCGGGTTTCGTCCCCAACGTCTTCCGCGCCCTCGGCCGACGGCCCGCCGAGCTGCGCGCGTTCCTCGACTACCACGACGCCCTGATGGATCCTCCCGCGCAGAACGACGGAGGCGGCCTGAGCAAGGCCGAGCGGGAGCTGGTCGTGGTCGCCACGTCGGGGGCGAACAGCTGCACGTACTGCGTGGTCGCCCACGGCGCGATCCTGCGGGTTCGCACGAAGGATCCCGAGATCGCCGACCGGGTCGCCGTCAACCCCCACGCCGTGGCTCTCTCGCCCCGGGAGCGGGCGATCGTCGATCTCGCTCTGCTGATCGCCGTCGACTCCGCCGCGCTCACCGACGCCGAGCTCGACGACGCCCGGCTCGCGGGGCTCACCGACGACGAGATCTGGGACGTCGGCGCGATCACGGCCCTGTTCGCCCTGTCCAACCGGCTGGCGCACCTCACCGCGCTGCGTCCCAACGCCGAGTTCTTCCTGATGGGCCGACTCCCGCGCTGAGCTGAGGGTTAGTCCTGACGAATAAGTCGTGCGCAACTTGGAGGTGCGCAACGTAGGCACCGGGAACTCCGCACCCGTCGAGCTCCACTACACCGACCACGGCACCGGCAGGCCCGTCGTCCTGATCCACGGTTGGCCGCTCTCGGGCCGGTCCTGGGAGAACCAGGTGCTCGCGCTCGTCGAGGCGGGCCACCGGGTGATCACCTACGACCGCCGCGGTTTCGGCCAGTCCTCGCAGCCGTGGGACCGCTACGGCGACGACACGTTCACCGAGGACCTGCAGGCGCTGCCGGTGCACCTCGACGTCACCGACGCGACGCTGGTCGGGTTCTCCATGGGCGGTGGTGAGGTCGTCCGCTACCTCGCGCGGCACGGCGACAAGGGGCGCGTGACGAAGGCCGTGCTGGCCGCTGCGGTGCAGCCCTACCTCTACCAGAGCGACGACAACCCCGACGGCGGGCTCGACGACGCCACCATCGGGCGCACCGACTTCCGCGACGACGTCGCCGCCGTCTCGGTTCCCACGCTGGT
>JAKDLE010000453.1 GCA_030453005.1 Pseudonocardia sp.
GCTCCTCGGGTCCGAGGCGGGTGCTGTGTCGGCGGCCGTTCCGGCCCGGCTCGCCGGCCGGTTTGCGACGGCGTCGACCAGCCGGACGGTGACGGTGACGACGACGACTGCGAGGCACAGCCCGCCGACGGTGTCGGTGGCGTAGGGGGCGGAGATCGTGACCTGCACGACGGCCATCACCGCGGCCGAGAGGGCGGTCCCCGCGACCACCAGCACCGCGGCCGCCCGCCGCCCCGGCCGGACGACGTCGACGACGAGGAGCAGCAGGACCAGCGTCAGTACGGTGGCCGTGGCGGTGTGGCCGCTGGGGTAGGAGAGGTTCTCCGGGCCATGGATTGTGCGTCCGATCAGCGGTTTCAGGGTGCTGACGGACACCCCGGCCAGCCCGAGGGACAGCGGCGCGACCGCGGCGAGCCGGGGCCGGCCGGCCAGCAGGCAGACGAGCGCGAGCACGGCGACGAGCGCGGCCGCGCCCACTGGCTCGCCGGCGAGGGCGACGGCGAGGAACTCGTCGTGGAACGACACGAGCCCGGCGGTGGCGGTCGCGGCAGCGCGATCGACGGCCCAGGGCGCGGACCCACCCGCCACGGCCAGGCCGAGGCCGGTCAGCATTACGGCGCACAGCACCGCGGTCGCGGACAGCACGGCGTGCGCGTCCGCCGCGGTGCGTCGTTCGTCGTCCCGCACCTCAGCGGTACAACGGAAGGGGGAGCGCTGGCACCGCGTCGACCGGCGCGCCGGCCTCGTGCTCCCAGAGCATCCACGGGCGGTAGCCGGACTGGTAGGAGATCTCCAGAGCGTTGCGCTCCTTGACCGTGTCGGCAGGCTGCCAGAAGCCGCGGTGCCGGTGAGCCAGCATCCGGCCCTCCGCGGCGAGCACCGCGCACCCGTCCGCGATCAGGTCCCCGCTCGGCGGGAGGTAGTCGAAGATCTCCGGCCGCAGGGCGAAGTAACCGCCGTTCTCCCACAGCGGGAGCTGTTGCAGCGTGCTGATGGCAGTGACGTGGTCGTCGGCCGTGAGGTCGACGCAGTGGAACGCCGACTGCGGTGGCACGGCGAGCAGCGCGGCAACCGCCTCGCTCGCCTTGAACCGGTCGACCATGATGTCGAGCGGTAGGTCGGTGAGGACGTCGGCGTAGTTGGCGAGGAAGATCTCCTCGCCCTCGACGTGCTCGCGGACCCGGCGCAGGCGCTCGCCGATGGGGGAGTCGACACCGGTGTGGACGAAGGTGATCGTCCAGTCCTGGATGTCGGAGCCAAGCATCTCGATCTCGCTGCCGCGCATCCGGAAGTCGTTGGACGCGGTCTCGGAGTAGTGCAGGAAGTAGTCCTTGATGTGGTCCGCGCCGTAGCCGAGGCAGAGCACGAACTCGGTGTGCCCGAAGTGGGCGTAGTAGCGCATGACGTGCCAGAGGAGCGGCCGTGGACCGACGGTGTGCATCGGTTTGGGTAGGTCCGATGCCCCGTCGCGCATCCGCATCCCATATCCCCCACAGAAGAGGACGACCTTCATGGCGCACACCTCGTCTCGACCGGACTACGCGACAGGACTCGGACGGCCCAGTCGGCGCGTTACATGATGGCCCGAGGTAACGCGACGTGCGGGCGGCGCGAGTTCGTCGGCACCTGTCCGCACACACTCCATCGCGTGCGGCGCCGACCTCCTAGGAGGAGCAGTGACGGCGACTCTCAGTGAACCCGGTCAGCACTCCGACCCGGTGATCCCCGCCGCCCCGTCCTGCCGGCTGTGCGGCTTCCCCGGCCTGCGGAGCTTCCTCGACCTCGGCGCGACACCACCGTGCGAGCTGTTCCTCACGACCGAGGCGGCGGGGGCCGCCGAGGTGACCTACCCGCTGCACGTCATGGTGTGCAGCCGGTGCCTGCTCGTGCAGCTGCCGCCGCTGATCTCGCCCGAGGAGACGTTCACCGAGTACGCCTACTTCTCGTCGTACTCGACATCCTGGGTGCGGCACGCGGGGGAGTACGTCGCGGCGGCCGTCGAGCGGCTCGGGCTGGACGAGGACTCGTTCGTCGTCGAGGTCGCCAGCAACGACGGGTACCTGCTGCAGCACCTGGTGGCCCGCGGGGTCCGCTGCCTAGGCATCGAACCGTCGGCCAACGTCGGCGTCGCCGCCCGCGAGCGCGGGGTCCCGACGCTGACCAGCTTCCTGACCCCGGAGACGGGGGAGCGCGTGCGCGTCCAGGAAGGCCCGGCCGACCTGGTGGTGGCCAACAACGTCTACGCACACATCCCCGACGTCCTGGGGTTCACGCAGGGTATGCGGGCCCTCGTCGCCGACGATGGCTGGGTCTCGATCGAGGTGCAGCACCTGCTGACGCTCGTACAGCGCACGCAGTTCGACACCGTCTACCACGAGCACTTCCAGTACTACACGCTGCTGACCGGGCAGCGAGCGCTGGCCGCGGGCGGCCTGACGCTCGTCGACGTCGACCTGCTCGACACCCACGGCGGGTCGATCCGCATGTGGGCACGGCCGGCCGGGGCCGTCGAGCCGGGCGCGGAGTCCGCCTGCGTGCGCGAGGTGCTGGCGGCCGAGGCGGCGGCCGGCCTGCACGGGGTCGAGGGTTACGACGGGTTCGCCACGGCCGTCTCCCGGGTGCGCGACGACCTCGTCGAGTTCCTCATCGACGCGCGCCGGCAGGGACGGACCGTCGTCGGGTATGGAGCTCCCGGCAAGGGCAACACGCTGCTCAACTTCTGCGGCATCCGGCCCGACCTGCTGCCGTACACGGTCGACCGCAACCCCTACAAGCACGGGCGGCTGACACCGGGTACGCGGATCCCGGTGTGCCCGCCCGAGCGCATCGCGCAGGATCGCCCCGACTACGTGCTCGTGCTGCCGTGGAACCTGCGCGAGGAGATCGTCGAGCAGCTGTCCTACGTGCGGGAGTGGGGTGGGAAGCTGGTGTTCCCGATCCCGTCGCTCGAGATCGTCTGACCACCGGCGGTCGCCAGCCAGGCCTGGTGCAGCAACGCCATCGACGGTGCGTGCGGGAGGGGGGAGAGCCAGTTCTCCCGCAGCACCTGCGGGTCCACAAGGTTGGCGTCGACTCCGCTGCCGTCCCAGCCGCGGGCGAACGCCCGGGTGTGCCCGGCGAGGACAGCGCGGTTGAACGTCGCCTTCGTCCCGCGTTCGAGCACGGCCCGGGGCAGCAGGTCGTCGAACAGGTGGCGCATCGTCGTCGTGCGCCCGGTCCAGCCCCACGCCCCGGCCTCCGCCGCGGTCGCGGCGACGAAGCCGGGATCGAGGAACGGCTGGCCGTACCGCACACCGATTTCGTCACCGAGCGCGCACAGCGTCTCCTGGCCGATCCGCGAGCCCCGGTGGGTGGCCAGTTGCCAGGTCTGCCGCCCGGCGTGCTCGCGCAGCCACGGAGGTCGGTAACCCTCCCGCTGCGCCGCGCGTCGCCGCAGCGGGCGGGGGGCGAGCGACCGGGCCACGAGCGGGTAGAGCCTGCGGTCGGCGCGGGTGCGGGTGTGCAGCAGCTTGGTCAGCGCGGTGATCCGCTTGACGCCGAACACCTCGTCGCCGCCCTCCCCGGTGAGCAGCGACCCGCCCCGTGCGTGGTCCATCATGCGCCAGGTCGGGGCCACGTTCGGCGGCCAGATCTGGCCGTGCCGGCGCAGCAGCGGGACGGCGACCGGGCCGACGGCATCGTGCTCGTCGTGGACGACGAGCCGCACGTGCTCGGTGATCGCGAGGTGGTCGAGCACCCGCCGCTGCCAGTCGGTCTCGTCGGTGTCGGGGGCGTCGGG
>JAKDLE010000021.1 GCA_030453005.1 Pseudonocardia sp.
GCACGATCCAGTCCGCCTACCGCACCATCGCCACCGACCCCAGCACCCCGACCCGCGCCGAACCCGCTCCGAGGCGGCCCGCGCAGAGGGGCGAGCCGGCACGCTCGCCGGCACCGTCGGGCAGGGGGCTGGCATGAACGAGGCACGCGGGTACGGGTGGACGGTCGTGACGGCAGCGGTGGGCACGATGCTGATCGGCGCCGGGGCGTTCTGGTTGAGCTTCGTCGCCCTGGCTGATCTCGCGATGCGTTCGGGGATCGCGCGGGGGCAGTCGTGGATCTGGCCGCTGCTGGTGGACGGGTTGATCGTGGTCGCGACCGTCGCGGTCGTCGCCCTTGATGGGCGCCGGACGGCCTGGTATCCCTGGGCGCTGCTCATCGGCGGCGCCGGTGTCTCGGTCACGGCGAACGCGGCACACGCGATCCTCGCTGCTGACCTGACCGTGCCCGCTCTCCTTGCCGCGGTCGTGGCCGCGATCCCACCGCTGGTCCTGCTGGCCGCGACGCATCTGACCGTCATCCTTACCCGTCCCGCCGACCACGGCACCGAACCCCCGCCCGCGGTGCCGGTCGAGGCGGCTGAGGTCGATGCTGCCGAGACGGCCGAGCCTGCGGCGGAAGAAGTGACGACGGGGCCGGTCGAGGACGCCAAGACACAGGCCCCGCCGCGAATCACTGCGCCTGAAGCGGCCTCGGCGTCGTCGGGCGGAACGTCGACCGAGGTTCCCGAGGGGGCCGGGCGTCGGGTGCGGGCGGAGGAGCTGCGGAGCTTGGGGTGGTCGAACAAGCGGATCGCGCGTGAGGTCGGCGTGCACCCCTCCACTGTCGGCCGCTGGGCCACGACTCCACGCCGGAAAGAGGCCGAGACGTCGGGTGACCAGAGCACCGGGAACGAGAAGAAACACCACGATGAGGAGCAGGACGATGAACCCGCACGAGCATGACCACCAGCAGGAGCACCAGCACCGGCCCGATCCCGAGGCGAGGCAGGCTCCGACGGCAGAGAACGCGGGAGCGCCGGAGGCGATCGGCGCTGCCGACGTCACCCGTGACCGAGGCCAGGAGATCCCCGGCGAAGGTGTCGGGGGTCGGCGGGCGCGTGGGGTCGATTGGGTGCGCCCGAACGACCTGCTGGCTCGTGGCACGGGGAGGATGTCGCGGGCGGCGATCGACTTCAACACGCACCTGTCCGAGCAGTCCCGCACGGGCCTCGTGACGGGGGCGAAGTGGGTCGGTGCCCAGGCCCGCAAGCTGCCCCATCTTTCCGCGTTCGGCCACGGCCGCGGCCGGACCGGTGCCGACCGGTCGCCGGTCGGGATGCAGTAGAGGGGCGGTGAAAGATCATGACGATCACCGCGCTGGCTGCCCCGGACCCCGACGACGAGCACCACGATCCTCTCCTGTGCGCAGGCGAGTGCACCTGCTCGTCAGGAGGTGCCGACACCATGAACACGAAACCCCGCCGCCTGGGCGCGGACTACACGACCAGCCGGGGCCTGCGCTCCCTGCTCACCCGCCTGCACGAGGCCGGACCGGGAGCGTGGGAACGCGACCCGGCCGCCGGCGAGTTGATGGCTTTCGCCGCGGAGAAGTACGCCGCCCTGGCACGCAAGCACGGCCTCGACCCGTGGGAGGCCGCATCCGCGGCGTTCGATGTGATGCGCACCCGTTCCGCCAGGGAGGCGGTCGATCCGTGGGGCGTGGTCACCCACGCGGTGCGGATCACCTGCATCGCCGAGGAACGCGCGACCGGGCTGCTGTGCTCGGTGCACCAGGCCCGCCGCCCGCATTTCTCCTGCTTCCACGACGCCGAACGTCTCTCGGATCGGGAGAACCAGCTCGACGACTACCACCTCGCGTTCCAGACAGTCGACCCGCACTCCGACGACGAGATCCCCGAGGAGAGCGCGGACGGGCCGGAGGCGCGGGCGTGCATGTCCGCATCGTCGGCGGTGGAGGACGCGATCGCGCTGGTGACGATGCTCGGCTGGCCGCCGGCAATGGCGAGGCACACGGTCGAGCACATCTGCGCCGCGCTCATCAACGCCGGTTCCCGGCACACGGCGTATGAGAACCTGCGCCGCGACCAGCACTCCCGCGCCCTGCTCGACGTGCCGGGCCGGTCGTGGACGCCGATGCTGCGTGCCCTGCTGGGCACCCCGCATCCCGCGCTCGCGTCCACCAGCGCGGGCCGGGGCGTGCTGCTGCGCCTCCTGCTCGGGGAAACGTTGCCGGTGCTGCTCCACGATGACGACCTCGTGCTCGCCATCAGCCTCGCCGCAGCCCGCCGAGACCAGCGCAGCTGAACCACAGGGAGGGGGTGAACGCTCATGGGTATCGAATTGACGCGCACGGTCGCCTCGATCCAGGTCGGGCAGCGGCATCGCAGCGACCTCGGCGACATCGACGCGCTGGCACGCTCGATCGACCAGCGCGGTCTGTTGCAGCCGATGACGATCACCCCCGACGGGGTCCTTGTCTGCGGCAGGCGCCGCCTGGAAGCCATCCGAGCGCTGGGGTGGAAGACCACGAGCGTGTGGGTGCGCTCGGACGTCTCGGACCGTCTCGGGCACCTGCTCGCCGAGCAGGATGACAACGCCGAGCACAAGCCGCTGACCCAGGTCGAGGCGGCCGGCCTGTACCGGGAGCTCACGCAGCTCCTGCGCGAGGACGCCGAACGCCGCCAGCAGTCCACCCGGTTCAGCGCCGAGCATCAGCCGGGTGAGGACGGTGCGCGAAAATTTCGCGCACCGTCCGACCAGATAGGTCGCGTCTCCCGGCAGGCCGCGGCGATGATCCCCGGCGGTGCCTCGGATCGCACGCTCGACAAGATCGACTACGTCAAACAGGCCGCCTCGCGCACCGACCTGCCCACCGACATCCGCGAGCAGCTGGCCGGGGAGGTCGCGATCCTCGAATCAGGCGGCGCGGTCGAACCGGTCTATGCCCGCGTGCGTGCCCTGTTCGATGAGGACCGTGAGCATCGCCAAGCCGATCTGCACACCCTGGCCGAGGAGGCGGTCGCTCGCGTCACCGCCGCCAAGACCACAAAGAAGAAGACGCCAGCCCGTCAGGCGACGCCGCCGACGGGAGCGGTCGGGAAGTGGCCGGTGCGGGCGTTCGTGCTGACCTGGCGGGAACTGGAATCGTGGTGGACCCACTACGACATGGACGAGCTCGTTACTGAGCTCACCCTCGACCAGATCGACGGGTTCCTCGCCACCGCCGCCGGTACCGCCGAGTTCGCGGCCCGGCTCCGCGCCGCCCTCGACCGCCACAAGAACGCCACCCCCACGGCTGGCGACGCACGCGAAGACGCTGAGGGTGCCGCCGCGGAGGGCGACGACGAGGATGAGGGCGGTGGGCGGCCGCTGCTGCGGGCGATTTGATCCTGTCTGCTGACGGGTGGGGTGCACCTGGGCGGTATGACTCCCTCTGCTGATTCGAAGGCGCGTCGCCGCCTCGTCGTTCTCCTCATCGCCGGCCTGCTCGTGCTCGTGCTGGCCGGCATCGGCGTCTACGGTCTGATCACCGGACCCGCACCCCGCCCCGATGGCCCCGACGGTGGGAGTGACCCGGCACCGACCGCCACCGCCCTCAGCGAGGACGGACACGAGGCATCGGAGCTGCGGCCGGTCGTTGCCAGTGATGATCCGGAGGAGTTCGCCCGGAACGTCGCCACAGCCGTGTTCGCCTGGGATACGGGATCGGGGTTCATGCCGCTGGACTATCAGGCCGTCATCGTCGACGTCGGCGACCCCTCCGGCACCGAACAAGCCGGCCTCGCCACCGATGTCGCCGGGTATCTGCCTACGCGTGAGGCCTGGGCCGATCTGCGCCAGTACGACACGAACCAGCACCTGGAAATCTCCGCCGTGTCCGTGCCCGCTGCGTGGGATGACGCGCTCGGACAGGCCGAGCCTGGGCAGATCGCCGAGGGCACGACCGCGTACACGATCGAGGGCACCCGCCACCGGCGCGGGGTCTGGAACGACGAACCGGTGACGTCCGAGCACCAGGTCGCGTTCACCGTGTTCGTCGTCTGCGGCCCGACCTACGACACGTGCCATCTGCTTCGTCTGTCCGAGCTGGACAACCCCCTCCGCTAAACCCCCGTGGTCCTGCGTGGTCTGAAAGGAGGCCGTTCGTCGTGGTGAAGAAGATTCTCGCGGTCCTCGCCGTCCTCGTCCTACTCGGTCCGCTCCTGGCCGGT
Organism: Pseudonocardia sp.; assembly: GCA_030453005.1. Classification (GTDB taxonomy): domain Bacteria; phylum Actinomycetota; class Actinomycetes; order Mycobacteriales; family Pseudonocardiaceae; genus Pseudonocardia. The sequence goes on from JAKDLE010000021.1 coordinate 4,213, forward strand.
GTCGGGATCGGGCTGCTGATGAACCCTGCCGCGACCTCCTGCACGGACCTTGGTGGCGGCGGGTCCGTGCCGGTCGGCGACGTGCCCGACGAGCTCGCCGTCGAGACGCGGGATGGGGAATCGTTCACGCTGAACAAGAAGCAGCTCACGCACGCGGCGACGATCATCGAGATCGGGGGCGGGATCGACGGCGTCGGTCGTGGCGGCATCCAGATCGCGCTCATGGCCGCGCTGACCGAATCCACGCTGCGCCAGCTCGCCAACACCGGCACCTACCCCGACTCCGGGAACTACGACAACGACGGTAACGGCGGCGATCACGACAGCCTCGGTCTGTTCCAGATGCGCCCTCAGTCCGGGTGGGGGTCCGTGAAAGAGCTCATGGACCCCGAGTATCAAGCACGCGCGTTCTTCGGCGGGCCGGACGGCCCGAACGCCGGGAGCCCGCGGGGGCTGCTCGACATCCCCGGCTGGGAAGAGATGAGCAAAGGCGAGGCGGCTCAATCGGTCGAGGTCTCCGCTTTCCCGGACCGCTACGACAACTACGCTCCCGTCGCCGAGGACATCCTCGACGCCCTCTCCACCGACTCCGGCACTGGTGCGAGCGGGAGCGCGGTGCCCGTGTCAGCGGAGTCGTCGCGGGTGGTGTTCCCTCTGCCGGAGGGCACGTGGACGCCCACGTCGCCGTTCGGGCCGCGCACGCATCCGATCACCGGCGAGCAGACGCTGCACACCGGAAGCGATTTCTCCGCCCCGGACGGCACCCCGATCCTCGCCGCCGCCGACGGCACCGTCACCCGCGCCGAGTACACCGATCAATGGGGCGGGCAGGTCGTCATCGAACACCGCCTCGACGGGGCCACGGTCGCGACCGCGTACGTCCACATGTGGGAAGACGGCATCCGTGTCTCCGTCGGCGATACCGTCACCGGCGGCCAGCACATCGCCGACGTCGGATCCTCCGGCATGTCCACGGGCCCGCATCTGCATTTCGAGGTGCATGAAGGCGGCATGGACGGCGACTACGCGGACCCGGCCGCGTGGCTCAACGCTCACGACGCCGCCGACCTGCCCGAGGCCGAGACCGACCCGCCCGGCGGATCGGACGACGGATGCCAGAGCGGCGGCTCCGAGAATCCGGGCGGGGAGCCGGACCCGGTCGAGGGCGACCCGGACGAGATGGTCGATGACCCGACTTCGGAGGGGCAGATCACCGCCCGCACCCGCCACCTCTACGACGAGGGCATGAATGCCTTCCCCGACACGTCCTGGGCCTGCTACTCGCCACGGCCAGGCTCGAAATCCGAGCACCCGCTCGGGCGGGCGTGCGACGTCACGTTCGGCAACCCCATTGGGAAGAAGCCGACGCCGGCACAGATCGAGGCCGGCTGGGAGGTCACGAACTGGATGAAGGACAACGCCGAGAAGCTCGGCGTCGAATACCTCATCTGGCAGGACAAGATCTGGAACATCAACCGCGATGACGAGGGCTGGCGCGACTACACCCGCGGCACCGATGTCACGACGAAGCATCTCGATCACGTCCACGTCACGACACGGGCCGGGGGTGATGCGTGATGGACGTGTTCCCCGACTTCGACGGGCTGGCCGGAATCGGCGAGTTGTCCGAGGCGATCGGCGCGGCGCTGATGTTCGTGCTCATCATCGCCGTGCTCATGCTCATCGTCTCCGGCATCGCCTGGGCCATCGGCGCTGCGACCGGGAACTACCAGGCCGCCTCCAAAGGGCGCATCGGCGTGCTCGTCGCCCTCGGCGCCGCGATCCTCGCCGGAGGCGCGGTGGCCTGGATGAACTGGCTGATCGGCGTCGGCCAGCAGCTCTAGCCCCTGACGCCTTCGCGTGGTGCGCCCGTTCCGGTTCCGGCCGGGGCGGGCGCTTCTGTGTCGTGGAGGGCCGGGTGCACCTGGTCGCCGAACCCCACTGTTTCGGCTTCTAGGCAAGGGAGTGCTCGCCGTGATCGACATCGACCCCAATGATTCAGGCCTTCCGGGCATCGAGCAGCTGCGCGACATCGTCGGCGCAGTCATGACCGTCGGACTCATCCTCTCCGTCTTGGCATTGATTATCTCGGCGATTGTGTGGGGTTTCGGCTCCAACTCCTCGAACCCGCACCTCTCGGGCCGCGGGAAAATCGGGGTCCTCATTTCCTGTGGCGCGGCGGTGATCTGCGGCGCGAGTGTCACATTGATCAATTTCTTCTGGGACGTCGGCCAGTCCGTCTGATCCGGTTCGTTTCCTGGAAGGAGGCGCGTGATGGCGCTGTGCGATGTGCCCGTGATCTCGAACGTCTGCGACGTCGCCGGTGAGGCGACCGCGACGGTCGTGGCTGCCCCGTTCGACTTCTTCGCCCAAGCCCTCGGCGGGGCGGCGGGCTGGCTGATCGAGGCGATGTGGACCGTGTTCGACACGACGACCCTGGTCGATGTCACCCAGGCCGGCTACCTCGATGTCTACAACCTGCTCTTCGGCATCGGCGTGTTCATCGTGCTGCTGTTCTTCTGCTTCCAACTCATCCTCGGCCTCATCCGCCGCGACCCCACCGCCCTTGCCCGCGCCGCCCTCGGCGCGGGCAAGGCGGTCTTGGGGTCCTTCGTCGTGATCACGCTCGCGGCGTTGGCGTTGGAGATCGTCGATCAACTGTGCATCGGCATCGTCCAAGCCGCCGGGGAGACAACCGAGACGATGGGCGACAAGATCGTCCTCCTCACCGCGGGCCTGACCGCGATCAACGTGAGCGCCCCAGGGGTCGGGGCGATCGTGACGATCTTCCTCGCCGGCCTCATGGTCTCCGCGATCTGCATCGTCTGGTTCTCCCTGCTGATCCGCAAAGCGCTGCTGCTCATCGCGATCATCCTCGCCCCGCTGGCGTTCGCCGGAGCCGCCTGGGATGCCACCCGCGGGTGGATCGGGAAGTGGGCGGCGTTCGTCCTCGCCCTCATCGTCTCCAAACTCGTGCTCGTGGTCGTCTTCTTGGTGGCGATCACGCAGATGGCGACGCCGATCGAGATGGACCTGACCGCGATCACCGAACCGATCACAGGCATCGTGATGCTCGCGATCGCCGCGTTCGCGCCCTACATGGTGTACCGGCTCATCGCGTTCCTCGGCTTCGACGTCTACAACCAGATGGGCATGGAACAAGAGGCCAAGAACGCCATGAACCGGCCCGTCCCGATGCCGAACAAGCCCCAAGGTGATGGCCCGAAGAAGGTCCTCGACAACGACGACGGCGGCGACGGGGATGGAGGCGGTGGTGACCCGCCCGGAGGCGGCGGGCCACGCCCCACCCCGGAACCGGCACCCGCGTCCACAGAAGGCGGTGCCGGAGCCGGCACCGGTGCCGGCGAGGCAGGCGGGGCCGGAGCGGGAGCCGGCGGGAGCGCAGGCGCGGGCGCCGGGGGTGCGGCAGCGGCAGGCCCCGCGGCAGCGGTGGTCGTCGGCGCGGAGGTCGCCAACGAGTCCTGGGATGCCGGCCCCGAGGCCGGCGAGCAGATCGGCGGGCAGGCCGAGGCCGCGACCGACGGCGCCAACCAGAACACCACCGGCCCGAGCAGCGACGGCGGTAGTGACGGCGGACAGGCACCGCCGCCGCAGACACCGCCACCGAACGCGCCCAGTGGTCCCCAGACGCCTCCGCCGTCCTCGGATGGCGACGGGGCCGGACAGCAGCCGCCGACCGCGGACAAGGAGTGAGGCGATGAGCCAGACGACGAAGAACCAGCAGCCCGGCTCCGACCTGGTGCCGGTGAAGTTCAGCCGCCTCTCGCGCCGTGGCGTCCTCCTCGGCCTCTCCGCCTCGCAACTGATCTGCCTGGCAGTCGGAGGGATCACGCTGGTCGGTGCGTTCTACGCCGGCGGCGGGATGCTCCTGGCCTACACCGCACCGATCTGGACGATTTCAGCGGCGATGACGTGGATGCCGGTCGCGGGCCGCCCGGTCGTGGAGTGGATTCCAGTCGCCGGATGGTGGCTCTGGCGAACCTCTGGCGGGCAGCTGATCTACCGGCGCCGCATCGTGGCCCCACGCCCGGTCGGGACCCTCGCCCTGCCCGGCGATGCCGCACGGCTGCGAGAGTATCGCGACCCTGAGACCGGGGCCGGCATGATCCACGACCCCCATCAGGCCCGCCTCACCGTCGTCTGCGAAGTCGTGCATCCCGCGTTCGTGCTCCTCGACCCCGCCGAGCAGGCCCGCCGCGTCAACTCCTGGGGTCGCGTACTCGCCACCGTTTGCCGTTCCGGGCGGATCGGCACGCTGCAGGTGTTGGAGCGCACCCTGCCCGACTCCGGGACCGGCCTGGCCGAATGGTGGGCCGCACACGGCACCACCGACGATTCGTGGGCATCGACGACCTATGCGGAGCTCATCGACCGTGCCGGACCCGCCGGGGAACGCCACGCCTCGACCATCAGCCTGTCCCTGGACATGAAGACCGCCGCGAGGCAGATCCGCACCGCCGGCGGCGGACTGAAAGGTGCCGCCGCGGTGCTGCGACAAGAAATGTCGACCCTGACCGCGGCGCTGCGCTCGGCGGACCTCGCCCCCTCCGGCTGGCTCAGTCCAGGCCGGGTGGCCGTGGCGCTGCGCAGTGCCTACGATCCCGCGATCGCCGCGACGTTGGAACGCCACGGCGAGATCGGCCAATCGTTGGCGACCGCCGGACCGGTCGCGGTGAACGAGACCTGGGGCAGCCTGCGCACCGACACCGGCTACCACGCGGTGCTCTGGATCTCGGAGTGGCCGCGAGCGATGGTCTATCCGGGGTTCCTCGCCCCGGTCCTGCTCTCGACCGGCATACAGCGCTCCCTGTCGCTGATCTACACGCCGCTGCGCACCGACCAGGCCGCCCGCGACATCCGCAAGAAGAAAGTCGAACACGTCTCCGACGCCGCACAACGCCGCCGGATCGGGCAGATCGAGGACGCCTCCCAGACCGCCGAGCTCGACGATGTGCTCCAGCAGGAAGCCGATCTCACCGCCGGACACGGTGTCCTGCGCGTGACCGGCCTCATCGCGGTCTCCGCGACCAGCCGCGAGGAACTCGACGCGGCGGTCTCGAAGATCGAGCAGGCCGCGATCCAGGCCTCCTGCGAGACCCGGCGGCTCGTCGGCCAGCAGGCCGTGGCGTTCACCGCCGCGGCCCTGCCGCTGTGCCGAACCCTCTGACCCTCACACCACTTATCGAGTTATCGGGCGGGGCGGGGTGCACCTGGGGTGCACACCCGTCCCGCTCACCATTTTGGGAGGCTCCTCATGCCCACGTTCTACGATCCCGTCTCCGACGCCGACGAAGCCTCGCAGGCGCTACGCGGTCTTGCGCACGCCAGTCGTTCCTTCGAGAACCCCGGCGACCTCTACGGCGTCCTCGGGGATGTCCTCTCCGGCGTCAGGTCGCTGCGGCAGGTCCTCGACCAGCTCTCCACCGCGCACACCGAGCGCCGCGCGTTCGCGTTCGATGACGCCGGCAACCACGAGACCGGCGATATGTATGCCCTGGCCGCGGGCGATGCGCTGCACGAGACCGCGACGATGATCTACCAGGCCGAAGGTCGCCTCGATGAGGCGATGACCGCTGCCGGCCGCATCGCCTGGCACCCCAACCCCGACCCGGCCACAGTGCAGCGAGACGCCGCCGGGGCCGGACACCGCTGGGTGTCGGTCGTGTTCCTCCAAGGCGAGGACGCCGACCAGGTGCTCGACATGATCGACCGCGACGGCCCCGAGGCCGCGATGACCCACCTGGCCGGGTACGACTACGGCGCCGAGACCACCGAGGCCGCCCTCTCCGATGGGCATGTCTACGAGAAGATCCCCACCTCTGGCCGGGATCAGATGGCCGTCGAGGGCGACTACCGGATGACCTTCAACCCAGCCAGAGAGCTCGTCGCCGGGCACGTCGCCCTCTACCGCCAGCACACTGTCGCCCCCACCGACCGCGTCGACCTACCCGGGCCCGCGCTCCGTCAGGCACGACCGGGGCGCCCGGTCGCAGGCCGCAGCGGGCCCGCCCGGGGCAGCGACGCCGCCCGCCAGGGCGCCAGCACGGGTGTGCGGTCGGGGTCGTGGTTCGAGCATCCCGGCGTCGCCGCGGTCAAGCAGGAGCGGGGGCTGGGCCTGTGAACGAGAAGGAGCGCCTGCACACCTCCGTCCTGCTCGCACCGTCCACGGAGCGGCGCCGTCTGCGCAAGCAGCGCCGCCAGGCCGCCGCCCGGATCACCGCCGACCAGCGCAAGGCCGAACAGCGTGCTGCGAAGCAGAAGCTCGCCGCGGAACGCGATGAGCGCAGATCCACCGAGTTACTGCCTGCAGCCGGCGAGCCCGGCCCGGCTGCGCTGCGCATGCCCGGACGTATCCGGTTGCCGAAGCATCAGGACACCTCCGCCACGCTCGCCGGGCAGTACCCGTTCCTGGCCGAGGGCGGGCTTGGCTCGGACGGGGTCTTCATCGGCCAGGACCTTTACAGCGGCGCGAGCTTTGTCTACGACCCGTGGGTGCTCTACCAGGCCGGCGTCATCACCGCCCCGAACATCGTCCTCGCCGGAATCGTCGGCTCCGGCAAGTCGTCGCTGGCGAAATCGCTCTACACGAGGAGCCTGCCGTTCGGGCGACGGGTCTACGTGCCCGGTGATCCGAAAGGGGAGCACACGGAGATCGCCCGCGCCGTCGGAGGCCGCGCGATCGTCCTCGGCCACGGCCTGCACACCCGTCTGAACCCGCTCGACGAGGGCTACCGGCCAGCGGCGATGGATGACGCACAGTGGCAGGTCACGGTCGCCTCCCGCCGCCGCGATCTCATCGGCGCCCTGGCAGAGACCGTGCTTGGGCGGGCGATGTCGCCGCTGGAGCACACCGCGATCGACACCGCCCTTACGGCCACCGTGCGAGAGAACACGACCCCGATCCTGCCGATGATCGTCGACCACCTCCTCGCTCCAGCCGACGACCAGGACGGGCGACTGCGAGAGGACGGGCGGCTCGTCGGTCACGCGCTGCGTCGCCTCGTCGCCGGGGATCTGAGCGGCTTGTTCGACGGGCCCTCGACGGAACAGTTCGACCCGACACTGCCGATGGTCACCCTCGACCTGTCTCGTGTCACCGAGAACTCGACCCTGATCTCGGTGATGATGACGTGCTCGTCGGCGTGGATGGAGTCAGCTCTCCTCGATCCCGCCGGCGGGCAACGCTGGTGCGTCTACGACGAGGCGTGGCGACTGATGGGCGAACCCGCCCTGCTCAAACGGATGGACGCGCACTGGCGTCTGGCCCGCGCCTACGGGATCAGCAACATGCTCATCTTCCACAAGCTGACCGATCTGGAGAACGTCGGCGATGCCGGCTCCGCGCAGCGCTCGTTGGCGAACAGTCTGCTCGCGAACGCGGAGACGAGGATCGTCTACCGGCAGGAATCTGATCAGCTCGGCGTGACCGCGAAGACGCTCGGCCTGACCGGCACCGAACGCTCCCTCCTGCCCACGCTGGGCACCGGGCAGGGGCTATGGCGGATTAAAGATCGTGCCTTCGTCGTCCAACACCAGCTCCACCCCTCGGAACTCTCCATGTTCGACACGACAGCCCGCATGAACGGCTAAACGCTCATGTTCCCCGGATTTCTGAAGGTTTCTGGCCGAACCCGAGCATCCACCACGCCCCGGCAGGGCCGGGCTTCCACGGGGTCAGAACAGGGTCGCGTCATCGGTCTGCGCGTCCGGGGTCGTCTTCTTCGCGGCGTGGATGGCGTGGCTGATCTCGTCGGAGGCGGCGACCATTGCCGCGATCAGGTCGGCGTCGCCTTCCTGGCCGGGGTCGAGCCAGTCGTCGTGGAGCTCACGCGGGAGGACCAGCGGCATCCGCGGCTGCACTCGCGCCGCAGCCGCGACGGCTTCTCGGGTCACGAGCGAATAGGTCAGCAGATCGCCGTCATCTGATGGTGCGGTGGTCGTGATTGCGGCGATTCCGAACGCCTCCCCGTCGAGCGCGAAGCTGGTGCCTTTCTCGACGTACCAGGTGGCTGGGGCGATCGCGCGATGCTGGAACGCGGTCCGCCACTTCGACATCAACGCGTCGGCGCGGGAGTTGAACGCGGAGAACTTCGCGGGCTGTCCGCCCGGGTGCAGCCACCACCACGCGAAGTCCATCCGCCGGCCGGTCTCGGTCGCGGTGATCAGCGGGTTGAGGTTGCGGGCGTTCTTCCCCGTGACGCGGGCCGTGTGCTGTTGTTCGCGCATCCATTCGATCAGGCGGGCCTGGTTCTCCCGCTCGTCCAATGGTGGCAGGTCGAAGTCTGGCTCCTCACCCTCTGCCGGGTAGGGGCCGCCGCCCAGACCGTAACTCGCACACACAATCCAGCATAAGCCGGAGCCCGTCATGCGTGGGGTATCAATCTCGCACCGGGGCAGGCGGCGGAGCACCTGGCGGCCATGAGCACACATCAACGACGCCGCCACGCGAAACCGAATCCCGACGAAACCGCCGCGAACGAGGCGAGGCCTCTCGAAGCAGACGAAGTGCCGGTCATTCTGCCGCTGTTGGTCGTCACCGTCACCGAGACCGGGGCGCTGGAGGTCTCGCTCGATGGCGCGGATTTCCCGCCCCCGGACGAGGAGCAGGCGTGGACGCGGAGATCGTTCGGCCGGCTGCTGGATGCGGCCACGCAGGAGCGGGAGATCTCGCTGCGTATCGAGGTCCACGAGACCGACGGCACGAGCTTCACCGACCTCATCCCTGCCAAGCCCCGCCGCACCCAGGCCC
>JAKDLE010000454.1 GCA_030453005.1 Pseudonocardia sp.
GACTGGATCGAGAAGGATTTCTACCGTGAGCTGGGCGTCTCCTCCGACGCGTCCGGGGAGGAGATCAAGAAGGCGTACCGGAAGCTCGCCCGCGAGCTGCATCCGGACGCCAACCCGGGCGACGCGAAGGCCGAGGGCCGGTTCAAGTCGGTGTCCGAGGCCTACGGCGTGCTGTCGGACGACACGAAGCGCAAGGAGTACGACGAGACGCGGGCCCTGTTCAGCGGGGGCGGCGGCGGGATGCCCGGAGGTTTCCCGCCCGGCGGCTTCGCCGGGGGCGGCGGCGCCGGAGGGTTCGACCTCGGCGACCTGTTCGCGCAGTCCCAGGGCGGCGCCGGGGCCGGTGGCCTCGGCGACATCCTCGGCGGCATCATCGCCCACCAGGGCGGCGGCCGGCAGCGCGGGGCGCCGAGCAGCGGGGCGCGCCGCGGCGCCGACGTCGAGACCGAGCTGCGCATCGACTTCGTGCAGGCCGTGCGCGGGGCCGACGTGCCCATCCGGCTCTCGTCCCCGGGCCGCTGCGAACGGTGCGGCGGCACCGGGGCGAAGCCGGGCAGCACGCCGCGGCAGTGTCCCGTCTGCAACGGCGTCGGGCTGGTCAGTCGCAGCCAGGGTGCGTTCGCCTTCTCCGAGCCGTGCCGCGACTGCCGCGGCACGGGCCGCCTCATCGACGACCCGTGCCCCGAATGCGGCGGCGACGGCGTCAGCACCCGCACCCGTTCGCTCACCGTCCGCGTCCCCGCGGGCGTCGACGACGGGCAGAAGGTGCGGCTCAAGGGCCAGGGCGAACCCGGCCGGGGAGGCGCCCCGGCGGGTGACCTCTACGTCACGGTGCACGTCACGCCGCACCGGCTGTTCGGACGGTCGTCGCGCAACGCCGACGACCTGACGCTCACCGTGCCCGTCACGTTCCCCGAGCTGGCGCTGGGCTCCACGCTGACGGTGCCCACGCTGGAGTCGACGGTGTCGCTGCGGATCCCGCCAGGCACGTCGTCGGGGCGCACGTTCCGGGTCAAGGGCCGGGGCGTGGAGCGCAAGGCGAGGACGGGCGACCTGCTCGTCACCGTCGAGGTGGCGGTGCCGTCGAAGCTCGACGACGCGGCGTCCGAGGCCCTGGCGGCCTACGCCGAGGCCACCAAGGCCGACGACCCGCGTGCCCACCTGCTCGGGGGCGCGCGATGAATCCGCGGTTCCCGGGGCTGCCGCCGGGGACCAGTGCGGACAGCCCGGTGTTCGTCATCTCGGTGGCCGCCGAGCTGGCCGGGCTGCACGCCCAGACGCTGCGCAGCTACGACCGGCTGGGGCTCGTCAGCCCCGGCCGGTCGGCAGGCGGCGGGCGCCGGTACTCCGCGCGCGACATCGCGCTGCTGCGCGAGGTGCAGCGCCTGTCGCAGGAGGAGGGCGTGAACCTCGCGGGGATCAAGCGCATCATCGAGCTGGAACAGCTGGTCGACGAACTGCGGATCCGGCTGGAGGAGACGGCGCAGGAGCTGCTCGCCGCCCGCGCCGCCACCGACCAGGCCACAGCCACCGTGCACGCCTCCTACCGCCGCGACCTGGTGCCGGTGGACCGGCGCCAGGCCTTGGTGGTGTGGCGCCCCAAGCCACGCGGTGACCGTCAGCCGTAGGTGCACGACCGACGCCTTGATATTCTGACCGACGTGAACCCCGATGTGTCGGTCCCGCAGCCTCGCCGACCGGAGCGCGAGGTCGGTATCCGCGAACTGCGCAACGCCGGAAAGGTGATGGCCGAACTGGTGGCGGCCGGCGCCGTGGGCCGGGTGACGAGCGGCGGTCGTCTGATCGGCTGGCTCGTACCGGCCAACGACGACGAGCAGCGCGCCGAGGAGCTGATCGCTCGTGGCCGGCTCAACCGGCCCGCCCGTCCCGGTGGTCTAACCGGACGACGACCGCTGCCTGCCCGTTCGGACGTCCCACCCCTGAGCGAGACCCTGAGCCGGCTGCGCGCCGAGGAGGATCGTTGATCTACCTCGACTCCTGTGCAGCGGTGAAGCTGATCCGCGAGGAGGCCGAGTCGGACGCACTCCAGAGCTGGCTCGACGTCCGGCCGGAGGAGTTGGTCGCCACCTCCGAGCTCGCGCTCGCCGAGGTGGTCCGGGTTGTCCGGCGCAGCAACCACACCGACCAGGGTGCGCTCGTCGACCCGGATCGGCTGAGGGCGGAGCTGGACGGGGCGCATGCGGTGCTCGGCGGGCTCGCCCTCGTCACCCTCGACCGAGAGACCTTGGAACGGGCGGCGGCGCTGGAGGCGCCGATGGTGCGCACGCTCGATGCGATCCACCTCGTGTCCGCGCTGGAATGGCCCGCGGAGTCCGTCGAGTTCGTCACCTACGACCGTCGGCTCGCCACAGCGGTCGAAAATGCGGGGATGTCGGTGATCAGTCCATCGTGAACGGGTCGTAGCGGATGCGGTCGAGCTGCGTGCCCGCCACCAGCATCCGGCTCACCGTCGCGCGGATCATCGCCGGCGAACCGCACACCAGCACGTCGTGGTCGGCCCACGCCCCGTACCGGGTGACGACGTCGGCGAGGGTGCCGGTCTCGGCGCCGGAGTCCTCGGCGTCGTTCTCGACCACCGGGATCACGTCGAGCCAGGTGTTGCTGTAGGACAGCTTGCGCAGAGCTCCGAAGTCGTAGAGGTCCTCCCAGGTGCGGCCGCCGACGAACACCTGGGTGCGCGGTTGCCTCGGCTGGGCGGCGAGATCCTCGATGAGGGCCTTGACCGGGGCCGTGCCGGTGCCGCCCGCCACCATCAGCAGCTCGCGCCTCGACGCGGGGTCGACGCCCATGCGGCCCATCGGAGGTCCGATCCGCCAGGTGTCGCCGACGCGCGAGTGGGCGACAAGCGCCCGGCTGACCCAGCCGCTGTCGACGGCGCGGACGTGGAACTCGATGACGCCGTCCGGCCGGGGGGCGTTGGCCGGGGAGAGGTAGCGCCACAGCCGCGGGCGCTGCGGGGTCTCGACGCTGAGGTACTGCCCGGCCCGGTACGGGATGGGTTCGCTGGTCTGCACGGTGATGACCGCGAGGTCCCAGCCGACGCGCCGGTGCCCGACGACGCGCCCGAGCCAGGACGCCGGGCCGTGCTCGGCCTGCGCGGCGGTGAACATGGCCTTGGCCACGGCCCGGTAGGACTCGGTCCAGGCCCGGTCGACCTCCGGTGTCCAGGCGTCGCCGGAGAAATCACGGATGGCCCCGATCAGGGCGTAGCCGACCGCGTCGTAATGGCGGGCGAGGACGCCGAACTTCCGGTGGTCGCGGCCCAGCTGCTCGAGGAACGGGACGAGCTCGTCGGGCCGGTCGACCATCTGGGCGACGTACACGAGCGCACGGAGCAGCCTGCTGCGCTGTACCTCCATGTTGACGGGGAACAGCTCGCGCGTCTCCGGCGCCCGGCTGAACAGCCTGGTGTAGAAGTGCCGACTGAGGTCCTCGGACTGCGGCTCCACGAGTGCGTAGCTGGACCGGACGATCTCGGCCATCCCGGACACCTCGTTGCGGAACGCACCGATCGAGGGCAGATCGGCGGTGAGCAACTGTTCAGCTGTCATCGATGGCCGGCTCTCTCTGTTCGTCGAACCCGGTCGGGGAGCGGTGACGCGGGGTGTTAATGCTTCAGCCTAAGGCACGCGCGGAGGCCCGGGTTAACCCCCCCGAGGGGGGGGGGGGGGGGCCCCCCGGGCGGGGGGGGGGGGGGGGCCGCCCCCCCCGGGGGGGGGGGGGGGGGGGGCAGTTACACACCCCGGCCCCCCG
>JAKDLE010000455.1 GCA_030453005.1 Pseudonocardia sp.
CGTCCTGCAGAACGAGCGCCGGGTGCACTGGGTGCCCCGCGCGGGCCTGTGGGGTGCGCCGCTGCTGGGCGTGGTGTTCGGACTGGGCTGGATCCCGTGCATCGGGCCCACGCTCGCAGGCGTCGTCGCCGTGGCGGCGGGCACCGGGGGTGGGTCGCTGCGCGGTGTGGTGCTCACCCTCGCCTACTGCGCCGGGCTCGGGCTGCCGTTCGTGCTGATCGCGCTCGGGGCGTCGCGCGCGGTGCGGACCCTGGGCTGGCTGCGCCGCCACACCCGCGCCATCCAGATCGGCGGCGGCGTGCTGATGGTGGGTGTCGGCGTCCTGCTCGTCACCGGGGGGCGTGGGGCGGGTTGCTCGCCCAGATCCAGGTCCGTCGCCGGCTTCACCCCGGTGATCTAGATGGTCCAGGCCCCGACCCGCCCGCACGCGGACCCCGACTCGCGCGCACCCGGGCCCCGACTCCCGGGGGTGGTGCTGTTACGCAACGCGTGGCGCTCGCTCACCTCGATGCGCACGGCGCTGATCCTGCTGTTCCTGCTCGCGCTGGCCGCGCTGCCCGGCGCGCTGATCCCGCAGCGCTCGCTCAACCAGCGGCTCGTCGACCAGTACTTCCTCGACTACCCGGTCCTCGCGCCGCTGCTCGACCGCGTCGGGGCTTTCGAGGTCTTCGCGTCCCCGTGGTTCGCGGCGATCTACCTGCTGCTGATGGTGTCGCTCATCGGGTGCGTGCTGCCGCGCACCCTCGACGACGCCCGCGCGTTGCGCGCCGTCCCCGTCGCCACCCCGCGCAACCTCGCCCGGCTGCCGCACCACGGCGCCGGCCCGCTCGACGTCGACCTCGACGAGGCGGCGACGCGGGTCCGGGGCAGGCTGCGGGGCTGGCGGGTGGCCGAGCGTGCAGAGGGCGACTCGCGCACCTTCAGCGCCGAGAAGGGCTACTCGCGCGAGATCGGCAACCTCGTGTTCCACCTCTCGCTGGTGGGGCTGCTCATCGGGTTCGCGGCCGGGAAGCTGTTCGGCTACGAGGGCCAGGTCATCGTCGCCTCGGGCGGCGGGCAGTTCTGCAACACCGGCATCCTGGGCTACGACTCGTTCCGCCCCGGCACCCTCGTGGACGGCACCGGCCTCGACCCGTTCTGCGTGCGCGTCGACGATTTCTCCGCCGAGTTCCTGCCCACCGGCCAGGCCGCGAGCTTCGCCGTGGCGTTGAGCTACCAGACCGGTGCCGACCTCAAGGCCGGTCGCGTCGACGCGTGGCGTTCGTTCCCGCTGGCGGTGAACAACCCACTGCGCACCGACGGCAGCCGCGTCTACCTGCAGGGCCACGGCTACTCGCCCGTCTTCACCGTGACCTTCCCGAACGGGGAGCAGCGCACCGGCGACATCCAGTGGCGCCCGGTCGACCCCGCCACGCTGCTGTCCGAGGGTGCCACCAAGTTCGAGCCGCCGGGCATCACCGACGACGAGCAGCGGCGCACGAGCCAGCTCGCGATCACCGGCCTGCTCGCCCCCACCACCTCTGGCGGCGACGTCGTCACCTCGGTGTTCCCGGCGCTGCGCGACCCCGAGGTGGCGATCGACGTGCTGCGCGGCGACCTGGGCCTCGACGACGGCCGCGGCCAGTCGATCTTCGAGGTGAGCCGGGCGCAGGTCGAGTCGGGCGAGCTGGTGCGCGTCGCCCGGGCCAACCTGGTGCCCGGCCAGGAGCTCACGCTCGACGACGGCACGGTGGTGCGCTTCGACGGGGTCAAGGACTGGGTCAACCTGCAGGTCAGCCACGACCCGGGGCAGGTGTGGGTGCTCGTGTTCGCCGTGACGATGCTCGCGGGCCTCGGCGCCTCCCTCGGCGTGCGCAGGCGCCGGTTCTGGGCCCGTCTCACCCCGTCGGAGCAGGCCGGACGTACCGTGGTCGAGCTGGGCGGGTTGGCCCGCACCGACCGGGCCGGGTACGGCGAGGAGTTCGACCGCCTCCGGGCGGAACTGCTGGAACCGATCGAGAAGGACGGCTGATGCCCGAGCTCGCTCTCTACAGCGACCGCCTGTTCATGGCCGCGGTCGGCGTCTACGTGCTGGCCATGGTGCTGCACGCCGCCGAGTTCGCGGCGGTGCGTTCGGCGAAGGCCGTGCTCGTCGGTGCGGGCGGGTCCGACCACGACGGGGCCGCCGCTCGTCCACGGAGCGAGCGGTTCGCGCGGATGGCCGTGTCGCTGACGGTGCTGGGCGCCGTCCTACACGCCGGGTCCATCATCCTGCGCGGGCTGGCCGCGCAGCGCTGGCCGCTGGGCAACATGTACGAGTTCACCTCGGCGGTCTGCCTGGCCGCGGTGGTGGCGTGGCTGGTGATGCTGCGGCGCTCGCCCGCGAGCCGTTCGGTCGGCCCGTTCGTGCTGCTGCCCGTGGTGGTCCTGCTGTTCCTCGCGGGCACCGTGCTCTACGCGCGGGCCGCTCCGGTCCAGCCCGCGCTGCAGTCCTACTGGCTGGTCATCCACGTCACCACGATCACGATCTCCTCGGGGCTGCTGCTCGTGCCCGGCGTGGCGAGCATCCTGTTCCTGCTGCGTCGCTCCGGGCGGCTGCCCGCCGGTCTCGCGCGCCTGCTGCCGTCCTCCGACGTCCTCGACCGGCTCGCCTACCGCACCACGATCATCGCCTTCCCGCTGTTCACCTTCGCCGTGATCGCCGGCGCGATCTGGGCTGAGGCCGCCTGGGGCCGGTTCTGGGGATGGGACCCCAAGGAGACCGTCGCGTTCGTCTCCTGGGTGATCTACGCCGCCTACCTGCACGCACGGGCGACCGCGGGGTGGCGCGCCGCGCGAGCCGCATGGATCAACGTCGCGGGCTTCGCCACCGTCCTGTTCAACCTGTTCTTCATCAACATGGTCGTGGCGGGGCTGCACTCCTACGCCGGGCTGGGCTGACAGTGCAGCGCCGCAGAAGTTCGTCGGGGTCGGGTCGCCCCCGGCGGGTGATCATCGTTTCTGAACGGGGAGGCGTGCGCTGTGCGGCGGTGCGTTCCGGCTCGCTGATCTTGACGGGGTGCGGTGGCTGGTTGCAGGGGTGATCGCGAGTTCGGAACGGCGAGCCGTACTGGGTGCGGTTGCCGGTTCCCAATCGATGATCTTCAGCCGAGCGTCCTGCTGCTCTTCAGAACCCCCGAAGGACTTACGCGGTGCTCTAGGTTTCGCACCCGTACGCGCCTCGACCTCGACGGATCTCGCGACTACCGTCGGCGTTCGTGACGGGGGATGGACGGTCAGTGGAGCGGGTTCGGCGGGAAGTGTTGATGACGGAGAGTGAACCTCACGGGGGCGACCCCGGCGACGGCGACTACCCCGACGGCTCGGTGGGCCGGTACGTCCGCGAACGGTGGGGGGCCGCCCCGCCGTCCCGCAAGACCCGGCCCTACGTTCCACCGGTGCAGCCCGAGTCCCCTCCAGAGTCATCCGACGACTCTCCCGCCGGGTCCCGGCCGGAGCAGGCCCGGGAGGAGCGCGGCGCCGCCGTCGCAGACTCCTCGCTGCCGCTGCGTCCCGCCCCGCCGGAGCCCGGGCGACGGGGTGGACGCCTCGACGCGCTGGCGGGCGAAGCGGATGTCGCGGCCTGGGCCGAGCGCGGCCGCACCGTGGCGGTCACCCGTACGCGGCCGCCGGGCGGCACCCACGCCGACTCGCCCGCGAGCCGGGCTGCGCCGCCTCCTGCGCCCGACCGGCAGCCGCCCGCGGCTCCCCGTCCGCTCGACGGGCCGCCCACGGGTCCTCCTGCGTC
>JAKDLE010000456.1 GCA_030453005.1 Pseudonocardia sp.
CGGTCTCCACCGGCTGGGTGAGCTCCTCGCGTCCGTCGCGCCTGACGGGCCGCATCGCCGGGTCGGTGGCGGGGTCGGCGTGCGGGTCGTCCGGTCCGACGCTGCCGTGTGGGGGCAGGTCCGACCGCGTCGCCCGCGTCGGGTCCTCACTCATGACGCCCACCTGTTCCTGTCGCGATGTGTACGTACCGATGCGAGCCGGAGTATCCCGCAACCGGCGGTGTCGGGGGCAGCACGGTCCATTACGGTCCGATCATGGACTACGCCGCCGCACTGGACGTGTTCTTCGCCGACGCCCCGGCACCGGGGAGGGCACCTCTCGTCGACGTCCTGTGGACCCGGGGCCGCGCCCTGCTCCCGCTCCCGGAGCTGATCGCGCTGCGCGACGCCGAGACGGCCGCGAGCCTGCGCGACGTGCTCGGCAGGGGCCGACGTGGTGGCCGTCGCCGAGGTACTGGAGCGGGCCGTGGCGGGCGTCGAGGGCACCGGCCGCGTCCTGTTCTCCGCGCTGCGGGCGCAGCCCCGGCCGGTCGACCCCTACGCGCGGCTGTGGCGGGCCGCCGACCTCGTGCGCGAGCACCGCGGGGACGGCCACGTGGCGGCGTGCGTCGCGGCCGGGCTCGACCCGGTGCGCATGGGGATCCTGATGGAGGTCTGGCTCGGCTACCCGGTCGGCGAGTACTCCGGCACCCGCGCCTGGCCGCAGGAGGCCGCCGACGCGGCGCTCGCCCGCCTGGAGGCCGACGGCCTGCTCGCCGACGGTGCGATCACCGAGCGGGGCCGCGCGCTCCGCGACGGCATCGAGGCCGCCACCGACACCGCGCAGGACGGCCTGCTCGCGGCGGTCGGCGCGGACCTCGATGAGGTGGTCTCGGCGTTGGACGGCTGGTCGCGGCGCTGCGTCGAGGCCCGGGCGTTCCCGCCCGACGTACGCAAGCGCGCCGCGGGCTGAACTGGGGCGCCGCTGGTAACGTCCTACCAATGGAGACCACGATCGACAGCGTCGGCCGGATCGTCATGCCCAAGCAGTTCCGCGACGCTCTCGGCCTGACGGCAGGCAGCACGGTCGACATCAGCACCTACGGGGCGGGCCTGCAGATCGTGCCCAGCGGCCGCACCGCCCGTCTCGTCACCGTCGACGGCGTCCTCGCCGCCGAGTCGACGACCACCATCGACGACGACACCGTCTTCGGCCTCCTGGACTCGGGCAGGCGGTGACCGGGCCTGCGGTGACGGGGCCCGCGTTCGACACCAGCGTGGCCGTGCCCTACCTCGTCCGCTCACACTCGGCGCACCAAGCCGTGCGGCGATGGGCGGCGAACCGGGCGGCGGTGCTCACCGCACACTCACTGGCGGAGACCTACTCGGTGCTCACCCGGTTGCCCGGCGACGCGCGGCTCACCGCCGTCGACGCCGTCCGCCTGATCGACGCCAACTTCGCGGACAGTCGACGGCTGATCCGTCAGCGGGCCGGACGGCGCATCGGGAGGTGCGCGACCCCGTCCCAGTCGTAGGTCGCGCCGGTGGGCTCGAAGCCGAAGCCCCGGTAGAACTCGGCGAGGTGCTCCTGGCCGTCGAGGACACACGCACGGTCGCCGACCTCAGCGAGTACCGCCTCCATCAGCCGCCGTCCCAGACCGTGGCCGCGCACTGAGCGGGCGGTGCACAGCCGACCGATGCGGTGCTCCCCGTCGGGCTCCTTGAGCAGCCGCAACGTGCCCAGCACCGGCTCCGGGCGGCCGTCGCCGCCGAGCCAGTAGTGCCGGGCGCGGTCCTCGAGGTCACGCCCGTCGAGCTCGAGGTACGGGCACGCCTGCTCGACGACGAACACCTCCAGGCGCAGCCGCAGCAGCTCATAGAGCGTGCCCGGTTCGAGGTCCGCCGCCCAGGCCCGGTGCACGGTGGCCACGATCGCGTCGCTCGTCATGGGCTCTGCTTACCAGAGGCCACCCGTTAACCTCACCGACGTGCACCACCACGATCTCGTCGTCATCGGCACCGGTTCCGGGAACTCGATCGTCGACAGCCGCTTCGACGACCTCGACGTCGCGCTCGTCGAGCACGGGGTCTTCGGCGGCACCTGTCTCAACGTCGGCTGCATCCCCACCAAGATGTACGTCTACCCGGCCGACGTCGCCCAGCACATCCGGCACGCCGCGCGCTACGGCATCGACGCGAGCGTCGACAAGGTCCGCTGGACCGACATCCGCGACCGCGTGTTCGACCGCATCGACCCCATCTCCTCCGGGGGCCGGGACTACCGCGTCGACCGCAGCCCCAACGTCACCGTCTACGAGGGCCACGCCCGGTTCACCGGGCGGCGCGAGCTGAGCGTCGACGGCGGGGAGCCGATCACCGCCGACCGGATCGTCATCGCGGCGGGGGGACGCCCGGCGATACCCGCCGAGATCACCGGGCCCGGCATCCCGTACGAGACCTCCGACACGATCATGCGCATCGACGCGCTGCCCGAGCACCTGCTCATCGTCGGCGCCGGGTACATCGGGGCCGAGTTCGCGCACGTGTTCTCCGCGCTCGGTTCCCGCGTCACCATCATCGGCCGGGGACGGCAGCTGCTGCGCTCTCAGGACGAGTCCGTCGCCGAGCGCTTCACCGCGGCCGTGCGCGACCGTTGGGACGTCCGTCTCGGGCACCGGATCGTCCGCGCCTGCACCGTCGCCGGGGGCGTGGAGCTCGAGCTGGCCGACGGCTCGACCGTGTGCGGCGACACGGTGCTCGTCGCCACCGGCCGGAAGCCCAACGGTGACCTCCTCGACCTCGACGAGGCAGGCGTCCCCGTGCACGACGACGGGCGGATCGTCGTGGACGAGTTCGGGCGCACACCCGCCGAGGGCGTCTGGGCGCTGGGCGACGTCAGCTCCCCCTACCAGCTCAAGCACGTGGCCAACCACGAGTCGCGGGTGGTGGCGCACAACCTGCTCCATCCCGATGCGCTGCAGACGATCAATCACCACGCCGTCCCCGCGGCGGTGTTCACCGACCCGCAGATCGCGGCGGTGGGCCGCACCGAGGCGCAGTGCCGCGACGAGGGGCTCGACTACGTCGTCAAGGTGCAGGCCTACGGCGACGTCGCCTACGGCTGGGCGATGGAGGACACCACCGGCTTCTGCAAGGTCCTCGCCGAGCGCGGCACCGGCACGCTGCTGGGCGCGCACGTGATGGGGCCGCAGGCGAGCATCGTCATCCAGCCGCTGGTGCAGGCCATGGCGTTCGGGCTCGGGGCCCGGGAGATGGCGACGGGCCAGTACTGGATCCACCCCGCGCTGCCCGAGGTGGTGGAGAACGCACTGCTCGGACTCGACCTGTAGAGCGTTCGCCGCCGAATGCGGGATACTCGCCCTCAGGCCACCCTTCCACCTTTCGAGGTATCCGCCGATGACCGTCACCCACGCCAGCGCAGGACCCAAGCCCATCCTCGACGGGAAGCGTGGCACGGCGTCGACCGTCGCCGTCTACGTGTTCGTGATCGTCCCGCTGCTGGCCCTGCTGGGCGCCGTCCCGTTCGCGTGGGGCTGGGGGCTGGGCTGGACCGACGTCGTGCTGGCGCTGGTGTTCTACGCGGTCAGCGGGCTGGGCATCACGGTCGGCTTCCACCGTTACTTCACCCACGGCTCGTTCAAGGCCAACCGGGCGCTGCGCGTCGCGCTCGCGGTCTCCGGCAGCCTCGCCATGCAGGGCTCGGTGATCGACTGGGTGGCTGACCACCGCCGCCACCACGCCTTCTCCGACAAGGAGGGCGACCC
>JAKDLE010000457.1 GCA_030453005.1 Pseudonocardia sp.
GGCGGTGGCGGCGTTGCTGCGCGAGATCGCGGCATGGCAGCGGGAGCGCGACCGCGAGCACCAGGCTGCTGCGGCCCGGGCTGCGGCGGACACGGTCGGCCGGTGGGCCGCCGCGCGGGTGACGGGGCCGGTGACCGAGGGTGTCCTGGCTGACCACGGATCCGCAGCACGCCGACCACGCATCGACCGTGCGGGCCCGCGACGCTCCGGCCAGACGCGCGACTGAACCGCGTCGCGCCCGGGTTCGTGGTCGGAGGCGGATCGGAATGCCACGCAATCGCCAGGCCGTCAGCGTGCTCGTCGCGCTGGTGGGTCTGCAGGACACGCCGGTTGTCGCGCACCGGCCGGGCACCGACGGGGCCGCGGTGAGCGTGCGGGTCGGTGGTGCGCTGGTCTACATGCACGACGCGGAGACGGTGTCGGCGGTCGCCCGGACGTGGAACGTCAGCCGTGGCACCGTGCGGCTGCTTCCCCGGGAAGGCGACGCCAAGCGCGTCGAGCCGGTTCGTGGCGTGGCGGACCCGGCGGTGATGGTCGAGCTGTCCGATGGCCCCGTGGTGTTCGCCAGCCTGGAGCGTCCGCCCGGACGCAACAGCTACCTGCGGGTGGCGCTGGGCCGGGTGATGTTCGACGTGCGCGACCTGGGCGCCTATCAATCGACGATGGCGGCGTTCCGCCGGGCCGAGGAGCTCGGCGCCACCGCATTCCTCCCCGGACGCGAGATGAGCGCGCGCGAGCAGGCGGCGTGCGCGGCCGCGCGGGCCTTCGCCGTGCCGGCGAGCCTGCCGCGGCGCTCCTCGTCGACCCCTCGACCGGCTGCCTCTGGCGCCCGGGCCGGGGCGAGGCCATCTCGGTTGGCTGCGCAGAGGGCGGTGTGATGACCGCCCCGGACTACCCGCTGCCGACGCTGGGCGGTTACGAGACCTACCAGCTCGCGCAGATCGCCACGTTCATCGCGGATCGCCTCACCCGGCACCTCGCCAGTTCCCGCGGGCGCGGCGGTCGGACGGCCCGCGCCACGGCCGTGCGGGACCTGACCGCAGCGGCCACGGCGCTGGACACCGCGGCCGGCGCAACCGAGCCGACCCCGGCCAGTCTGCTTCCCCGTCCACTCGACACGGCCACGTACACGGCGGCTCGGGAGCTGATCAGCTCTGGGCCGCGATCGGCCGACGTCGTCTCCCTCGCCGGTAGCGGCCGGCGCGGGTGGGCGGTGGTGGGACACGTGCCGGGCATCGGCCCGGTCGGGGCCGCGGTCGGCACCCGGGACATCG
The DNA here is from genome assembly GCA_030453005.1 of Pseudonocardia sp. Classification (GTDB taxonomy): domain Bacteria; phylum Actinomycetota; class Actinomycetes; order Mycobacteriales; family Pseudonocardiaceae; genus Pseudonocardia. The sequence goes on from JAKDLE010000457.1 coordinate 1,275, forward strand.
CCGACGCTCTGCGCGTGCACCTGCTGACCAGGCCTGCCGCGGAACTCGCGCCCTGGGCGGTGAGCCAGACACCGGTCCCGGTCCCGACGCTGCCCCGGCAGGTCGATCTGGCCGCGTTCGTCGAGCAGCTCGACCCGTCCCAGGCCACCGACCGCGCTGTCGCACGGGCGTTGCGCGGGATGGACCGACGCACCGACGCGGCGATCCGGGGCCGGTTCCACGGCGTCGACCTCGACGCGCCACCCGTCATACGGCCACCGGCCCCGCCGCGACCCGCCACGGCGCCGGTTCGCCGGCCGCGGCGAGCCGTGGTGCGGTCGGCGCCGCGCCGGTTCATGATTCAGAGGCCGGCTGCGCCGATCGTGCCGAACACCAGCGCCGGGCCGTAGGGCACGACGGCGCGCCGACCCCGGAGACTCACCACGGCGGCCGTGAGACCCACCAGGAGAACCGCCACGGCGAGCCCTGCGAGCAGTGCGTGCTGGTGGCCGAGGACGATGGCCAGGGTCGGGATCAGCTTGACGTCGCCCCAGCCGAGCGCGTCAGTGACGGCCACGGTGGTCAGCGCGGCGAGGGCGGTGGCGATGGCCGCGACGGCGATGCCGCGAACACCGTCCGGACCCGAGACGGCTGCGGTCACCAGGGTCGCACCGAGCAGTGGCCCAGTGAGCAGGTCGGGCAACCGGCCCTCATAGGCGTCGACGACGGCAGCGGCGGGACCGAGCAACACCAGTGGCAGCAGCACCGCAGCCGGCCGCGACCCGTGCACCACGAACGCGGCGACAACACCGATCGCCGCGGTGAGAGCAACGGTCTCGGCAGGCCCGGGTTGCCACACCGTGTGCATCCTGCGCCGGGCCAATACAAGCGTGAGCGGGCCCAACGCGGCCGCGGCAATCGTCGCGGTGACGACACCGCTCGTCATGGGCGCGGACGTCGGGGCCCGGCCGGGAGGAGCTCGTTGAGCACGGCGAAGCTGTCGGGCGCCAACTCCTCGGGGACCTCGAAGCCGCGCGCGTCGAGCAGCACGGTCGCGTACATCTCCAGTTCCGAGCGGTTGTCCTCGGCGTGGGCGATGCGCATGAGGTCGATGAGGGGGCGGTCGAACGCGACGTCGATGTCGACCATGCGGGCGTGTTCGGCGGCGCGGCGGGCCAGCACGGTGTCCTGCGCGGCGAGGGCGATGTCGACGAGCTCGTGTGCGGTGTCGACGATGAACCCGGGGATCTGCAGGTCGTGGCGCTGGTCGTGGTTGTTGAGCCAGGCGTACCCGCCGGGGCGCAGACCGCTGAACACCGGCCCGCGGATCAGGGCCAGCGCCGCGGTGTAATCCGGGACCGCGCCGGGATGGCCTGCCGCGTGGCGGGCCTGGGCGCGCTTGCGGAGTCGGCGGAACAGGTCCCAGTCGAGCAGGTGCCCGCGCAGCCGGTAGCTGCTGTCGTTCTGCATGCCGCTGACGAACGTGGCGTCCGGGTCGCCGCCGAGGCCACCGCCGGCCCAGCGGCGGGCGCCGTAGAGGGCGTGGCGGATCGTCGCCGGTCTGATCCGCTGCCCGTCGGACCACAGGTCTGTGACGGCCTTCGCGGTGGTGACGCCCACCGGGTGCAGGGCCAGGTAGACCAGTACCTCGGCGAACCAGCTCGGTCGCGCCGTCGGGAGCTGGCCGGGGGCCCGGACGGCGGGTTCGCCGAGGATCGCGATCATCGGCACCGACGGTGGCCCGGTGCCGTGCCAGGCGGTGAGGTCGTCGTCGAGGTGCGGGTCCTGGTGATCGACGATGGCGAGCCGCCGGGCGGCGTCGGGATCGGCCGCCGGCTCGGGCTGGCGGGGCCGCGGGATGTCGGTCTCCGCGCCGCCACCGCCGTCTCCCGGATCATCGAGTGAGCCGTCGTCCTGCATCCCCGATGCCCAGGGTTCGGGGTTGCCAGCCGGGCCGACCGGGTTCGGCGGTTCGGCCGTGGAACCGAGGATCGCGGCCAGGTGGGTGCCGGCGTTCTCGGTGAGCTGGGCGGCCTGCCACGGGCCGTCGTCGATGTCGGGCAGTTCGAGCAGGCCGTCGTCCCCGATGAGCAGCTCCGCTGTGGGCGGGTCGAACACGACGACCGCGACGGCGTTGGAGCCGGGATCGGCCGCGGCGAGGGTGTCGAGCCGGACACGTTCGTCCTGGTCGGGTTGGGTCCCCATCAGCAGCACGGTGGGCAGCCAGGAGTCCGCGGCGACATCGCGCAGCCTGCCCTCGACGGCTGAGGGGATCTCCAGCCGTTGCAGCTCGGCGCCCACGGAGGCGGTCCGGTGCTCGATCTCGGTGAGCGCGGCGGGCAGGTCGGGCACGACGAGTAGCTGCTCCGGGTTGAGCGGGGGCAGCTCGTCGCCGAGCCCCACGAGCAGCACCTCGGTGTCCTCGGCGGTGTGGCTGGTGGCCAGCTCCGCGGCGATGTGGCGCAGCAGCGCGACGCACCGCGCGCGGTCACCGCCGATCCGCAGCACCCC
>JAKDLE010000458.1 GCA_030453005.1 Pseudonocardia sp.
CTCCTGCTGGCCCTGCTCCTCGCGGGCGGCGTGGTAGCCGCCGTTCTCCTTGAGGTCGCCCTCCTCGCGGCGGGCGTTGATCTCGGCAGCGATGACGGGTCGGTTCGCGATCAGCTCGTCGAGTTCGTGCTTGAGCCGGTCATAGGCCGCCTGGGTCAACCAGGTCACCTGCGTGTCCGTCACGGTCATCACTCCTCCAGCCTGTCCAGGTCCATACGCACGGGCGTGTCGCCCGCGGACGGGACCCGCCCGATCTCCGGCGCTCCCGTGCTCGGGGCCGCCCGGACGTGACGCCGGGTGCCCCTGAGTAAGGAAAAACACGACCCGCCTGCGGGCCGTGTGCAGTTCACCCTAACACGGCGTGTCCCGCTCGTCGCAGCCTTTCGACAAACGGTCGAGAGCAGGCTCTAGTTCCCCGACCACAGGAAAATGCAGGTCAAACCACCGTCGTGGGCGGGTGGATGCACCGGGGCGACCGTTCGGGTGCCCGCCCCCGCGTCTCTCGACTAAGCAGAAGGGCGGCGGCAGGCCGTGTACGGGTGCAGGCCACGGAGACGGCGCAGGGTCACCGGGAAGCGTGGGGCGCCCGGCGGCGTTGTAGCCGTCGACCCGGACGTGGCGGTGTCCTCGATGAAAGTGTCGGAGGTGTCTGCCACGATCGTTCCCGACGAGCCCCACCTCGCCTGCACCGCGCGGGCGAGCGCCATCCGGAAGGACCACGGCCGCCTCATGCCCGCTCTCCGCTCCGTCCCCGAGAACCCTGCCAGGGGTGGCGAACCGCTGCGACTGCTGACGGTGCACGCCCACCCCGACGACGAGTCGAGCAAGGGGGCGGCCTCCGCCGCCCGTTACGTCTCCGAGGGCCACGAGGTCATGGTCGTCACCTGCACCGGGGGCGAGCGCGGCAGCATCCTCAACCCCGCGATGGACCGACCCGACGTGATCGCCGACCTCCCCGCGGTGCGCCGCGCCGAGATGGCGAAGGCCGCGGAGATCCTCGGCGTGCAGCACCGGTGGCTCGGCTTCGTCGACTCCGGCCTCCCCGAGGGTGATCCGCTGCCGCCGCTGCCCGAGGGGTGTTTCGCGCTCGAGGACGTCGAGGTCGCCACCGCCCCGCTGGTCGCCCTGATCCGCGAGTTCCGGCCCCACGTCGTCGTCACCTACGACGAGAACGGCGGCTACCCGCACCCGGACCACGTGAAGACCCCCGAGATCTCGATGGCCGCCGTCGACGCCGCGGCCGACCCCGACCGGTTCCCCGGCACCGGCGACCCGTGGCAGCCGCTGAAGCTCTACTACTCCCACGGCTTCTCCAAGGCCCGGCTGCTCGCGTTCCAGGAGGCGATGGAGGCCCGCGGGTGCGAGTCGCCGTACAAGGAGTGGCTGGAGAACTGGGCCGACCGGCCCGATCCGGGGCTGCGCGTCACCACCCGGGTGCACAGCGCCGACTGGTTCCACCTGCGCGACCAGGCGCTCATCGCGCACGCCACCCAGATCGACCCGACCAGCCGCTGGTTCCTCGTGCCGCTGGACATCCAGCGGGAGGTCTGGCCCACGGAGGACTACGAGCTCGTGCGGTCGCTGGTGGACGCCCCCACCCCGGAGGACGACCTGTTCGCCGGCATCGACGCTCGGGTGGCGGTGCGTCGCGCGGGGTGAGCCGGGCCGCGCGTAGCCTGAACCAGGGATAAGACGAGATCACGGGCACGGGAGGTTCCACGGTGGCACTGGTCCTGGTCGACCTGGGCGCGGTGCCGACGGCGTCGGTCGCCTCGGTCGGCACGTCACTCGCGCAGGGCGGGGTGGAGCCGCCGCCGGGCCAACCCGAGTTCGGCAAGGCCTCGCCGGTGGCGCTCGTCGTCATCCTGGCGTTGGGGCTGGCCACGGTGCTGCTGATCGTGTCGATGACCAGGCATCTCAAGAAGGTGCCTGCCTCGTTCGGCCCCCGGCCGTCGGAGTCCCGGCCGTCGGAGTCCCAGCCGTCTGCCGAAGATGCCGGGGAGCCGCGCGGCTGACAGGGTGGGCGTCATGTCCAACCGGCTCGCCGCCGCCACCAGCCCGTATCTGCTCCAACACGCCGAGAACCCCATCGACTGGTGGGAGTGGTCCCCGGAGGCCTTCGCCGAGGCCGTCCGCCGAGACGTGCCGATCCTGCTGTCCGTCGGCTACGCGGCGTGCCACTGGTGCCACGTCATGGCGCACGAGTCGTTCGAGGACCCGGCTACGGCGGCACAGCTCGACGCCGAGTTCGTGGCGATCAAGGTCGACCGCGAGGAGCGGCCCGACATCGACGCCGTCTACATGGCCGCCACCCAGGCGATGACGGGTCAGGGCGGCTGGCCGATGACGTGTTTCCTCACCCCCGTCGGCGAGCCGTTCCACTGCGGCACCTATTACCCGCCCACGCCGCGGCACGGGATGCCCGCGTTCCGTCAGCTCCTCGACGCGGTGACGAAGGCCTGGACCGAGGACGGCGAGCGGGTGCGCAGCTCGGCCGGGCAGATCGCCGCCCGGCTCGCCGACGGTGCCGCGGCCTCGCTGCCGCCGTCCGGGGTCGACGCCGACGCGTTGGACCGCGCGGCCGTCACCCTCGGCTCGATGTTCGACGACCGGTCCGGCGGGTTCGGCGGAGCGCCGAAGTTCCCGCCGTCGATGGCGTTGGAGTTCCTGCTGCGCCACCACGAGCGGACCGGCTCCGGGGAGGCGCTGGCGCATGCGTCGGTGACCGCCGAGCGGATGGCGCGCGGCGGTCTGTACGACCAGCTGGCGGGCGGTTTCGCGCGGTACAGCGTCGACGCGCAGTGGGTCGTTCCGCACTTCGAGAAGATGCTCTACGACAACGCGCTGCTGCTGCGCGTCTACGCCCACCTCGCCCGGATCACCGGCGCCGAGCTGCCCCGGCGCGTGGCCGAGGACACCGCCGCGTTCCTGCTGCGGGACCTGCGCACGCCCGAGGGCGGGTTCGCCTCGGCCCTCGACGCCGACACCGACGGCGTCGAGGGGCTGACCTACGCCTGGACGCCCGCGCAGCTGCACGAGGTACTCGGCGACGACGACGGGGCCTGGGCGGCGGAGCTGCTGACCGTCACCGCCGACGGCACCTTCGAGCACGGTTCGTCCACCCTGCAGCTGCTCGTCGACCCGGACGACCCCGCGCGCTGGGAACGCGTCCGCGTGGCCCTGCTCCGCGCGCGCGCGAGGCGTCCGCAGCCCGGGTGTGACGACAAGGTCGTCACCGCGTGGAACGGCATGGCGATCCAGGCGCTCGCGGAGGCGGGCGCAGCGCTCGGGCACCCGGAGTGGGTGTCCGCGGCGAGCGGGGCGGCCGACCTCCTGCTGGCGCGCCACGTCGTCGACGGCCGACTGCGCCGTTCCTCGCGCGCCGGGGTGGTGGGCGCCGCGGCGGGGGTGCTGGAAGACCACGCGTACCTGGCCGACGGGCTGCTCGCCCTGCACCAGGCCACCGGTGCGGCACGGTGGCTGGCCGCCGCCACCGACCTGCTCGCTGTCGCGCTGGAGCGTTTCGCGGGCCCGGAGCCCGGCATGTTCTTCGACACGGCCGACGACGCCGAGACGTTGCTGCACCGGCCGCGCGAGCTCACCGACAACGCGAGCCCGTGTGGCAGCTCGGCGCTGGCGTCCGCGCTGCTCACGGCGTCCGTGCTCGCCGTCGACGGGGGCCGGTACCGGGACGTGGCGGAGGCCGCGCTCACCTCCGCGGGCACCCTGGCCGAGAAGCACCCGCGGTTCGCGGGCCACTGGC
>JAKDLE010000459.1 GCA_030453005.1 Pseudonocardia sp.
CGCGTCGACGACCGCGCCGGGCGCCAGCCCGTGGATCACCGCGAGGCCGTGCCCACCCCGGGGGGCGTCCGACGCCGAGCGGCGGCCGTCGGCGGGCAGCCACCGTCCGGTGTCCCGCACCTCCACCAGGACCCCGCCGTCGCGGACCAGCTCCAGGCGGTACTCGACGACGCCGGGGGCGCGCCCCGCGTAGGCGTGCTCCATCGCGTTGGTCACCGCCTCGCCGAGGGCGAGCTGCACGTGGTCGGTCAGCTCCTGGCCCAGCGCCGCCAGCGCCGCCCACTCCCGCACCCGGGCCCGCAGCGCGGCGAGCTCCGGGGCCAGTGCGGGGATCCGGGCCGTCAGTGGCGGCGGCCGCAGGCGGGCCGCGATGAGCGCGACGTCGTCGGGCGGGCCCCGTCCGTCGAGCGCGGCGTGGATGATCGCGGTCGCCAGCACGTCGGGGGCGGTGTCGGCGTGGGCGCCCGCGATCGAGGCCAGCCGCGCCAACCCGTCGTCGATGGTCTCGCCACGGCGCTCCACGAGACCGTCGGTGTAGAGCAGCACCGTCGACCCGGGGTCGATCACGGCGTGGCCCTCGGTACGCGGGGGTGCGTTCGGGATGCCCAGCACGCAGCCGTGGGAGTCGTCGAGATAGCGGGGCCCGCCGGGGCCGAGCACCAACGGGGGCAGGTGCCCCGCGCGGGCCCAGCGCATCGCCCCGTCGCGGGTGTCGAGCACCAGGCAGGCCGCCGTGCTCGCACGCGATCCCGGGACCCGGTGGGAGAACCGGTCGAGCTTGCGCAGCGCCTCCGCCGGGGGGTCGCCGTCGAGCAGGTAGGCGGCCAGCGCACTGCGCAGCTGCCCCATCACGGCCGCGGCGGCCGCCCCCTGGCCGACGACGTCGCCGACCGCGATCGCGACCCGGCCGTCGTCGAGGTCGAGCACGTCGTACCAGTCCCCGCCCGCCTGGGTGTGCTGCGCCCCGGGCAGGTAGCGCCGCGCGATCGAGAGTCGGGCGAGTGCGGGCGGCTCGGGAGGCAGCAGACTGCGTTGCAACGTCTCGGCGATGAGCCTGCGCTCGTCGGCGACGGCCGTGCGCTCGAACGTCTGGGCGGCCTGCCCCGCGAGCCGCTCCGCGAACGCCCGGTCCGCGGAGCGGAACACCCGGGGCCGGTCGAAACTCAGGGCCAGTGCGCCGGTGACGGCCCCCGCCACCCGCAGCGGCAGCACCGCGAGCGCCCGGGTGCCGAGGTCGACCGCCACGGCGGCGTGGTCGGGGTAGCGGCGCTCCAGCTCCTCGCCGCTGGAGATCCACAACGGTTCCCCGGACCGCACGGCGTCGGTGACCGGCACGCCGGCGTCGAGCGCCAGCGAGGAGTACGCACCGAGGTCGACGTCGTCGGGGTAGCCGTGCCGGAGCACCGAGTGCAGGCGGTGGTCGGCGCCGAACCGGTAGAGCCCGACGTAGGCGGCGCCCAGCCCCCGCTGCGCGGCGCGACCGACCGCGGCGGCCGCACCGACGGTGCCCGCGGCCGCGGCCAGCTCGGAGGTGGCCGCCTGGAGCAGGTCGGCGCGCTCACGCAGCCTGCGGGCCTCCAGGGCCGCGGCGAGCCGCTCGCCGACCTGACGGCCGAAGCTCAGGTCGACGTCGTCGTAGTGGCGGGTGGCGTCGGCCGTGGCGAACGCCAGCAGCCCGAGCACCTCACCCCCCACGGTCAGCGGCACCACCACGGCCGTGCGCGACCCGATGCGCGCCCGGGCGTCCGCGATCTCGGGGCTCGGCCCGTCCTCGGCATCCATGTCGTCGGTGATCTCCGGGACGACGAACGGCTCGCCTCGCTGCACCGCGGCCCGCAGCGCCTCGGGCGCCTGCGCGTGTGCCGCCCGCGCCAGCAGCGGCTCGCGCTCGGGGTCGACGTGCGCCGTGGCGACGGGACGGAACCGGCCGTCGTCGTCGGTCAGCGCGAGGACGGTGCAGTCCCCCAGCGGACCCGTGGTCAGCCGGGCCAGTGCGGTGAGCTGCGCCGACAGCTCGCCGGGCCCGCTCAGCAGCCGACCGGCCTCGGCGAGCAGCGACGCCGATTCCTCGGCCCGCTTCTGCGCCGTGACGTCGATCAGTACGCCCTGCATGCGCACCGGCTCGCCCCGCTCGTCGCGGACGACGTGCACGACGTCGTGCAGCCAACGGAGACGGCCGTCGGCCGTGCGGACCCGGTAGGACAGGTCGTGGTCCCGGCCCGCCGCCGTCCGCTCGACGCAGCGCGCGACCGTGGCCTCACGATCGTCGGGGTGGATGATCGACCACCGGAACGCGGGGTCGGTGGTCCAGCGCTCGGGTGCGTACCCGAGCAGCACCCGGGCCCGCTCGGAGACGAAGGTGACCTCGAACGTGGCCGCGTCGGCCTCCCACACCACGGCCGACAGGCCGTCGACCAGTGCCCGCATCCGCGCCGCCGCCGCGTCGGCGACCTCGCGGGCGCCGCGCTCGGCGGCGGCGCCCTCCCGCTCCCGCTCCGCGGCCCGCTGCCCGCGCAGGTCGCGGGCGACGGAGGAGTAGAAGTCGACCTCGCCGCGGTGGTCGCGGTGGGTGATGAACACCTGCCACACCGGGACGATCTCCCCGGCGCGGTCCGTGAGCTCCATCTCCCCGGCCCACTCACCCTCCACGGTGGCGGTGGGCAGCACCTCGTCGCGTAGCCGCGCCATCATCGACGGCGCGATGTGCCGGGTCATCGCCACGCCCCGGACGTCCTCGTCGGGACCGATCCCCAACAGCTCACGCCCCGCGGCGTTGACCCACCAGAGCCGGTCGTCGGCCAGCGCGATGGCGACGAGGTCGCTGGTCCGCTCCGCGACCGTGCGGAACCGCTCCAGCTCGCGCTCCGCCTCCACGCGCGCGGTGACGTCGCGCGCGACGCTCAGGATCTCCCGCCGCGCGGCCGCCCGCGCTCGCACCTCCACCCACCGGTAGAGCCCGTCGGCGCACCGGAACCGCAGGACCACCTCGACCGGCCCGTCGCGCAGGCCGCCGAACGCGGCGCGGGTGAGGGCGTGGTCCTCGGGGTGGACGAACGCGAGCGGGTGCCGCCCGAGCAGGTCCCCGGGCCGCCAGCCGCTGGTGTGGGTGCTCGACGGCGACACCGAGCGCCAGGTGCCGTCGGCGGCGTGGCGACAGACCACGTCGTCGGCGTACCCGGTGTCGGGGTGCTCGGTGTCGGGGTGCTCGCCTGCCGCTCGGCCGGTGGTCGTGAACACGCCGGTGACCGCGCCGCTCGCGTCGCGGATCGGGCTGTGGGAGGACGTCCAGGACGTCCCGGCGGCACGACCACGGCCGTTCGTCCACGGCGAGTGGTCCTCCTCGACCGAGACGGCCTCGCCGCTGTCCAGGACGCCGGTGAGGGCCGGCCCGGCCGTCGGCCACACCTCGGCGAACGTCTCGCGGCCCGGACGACCCAGCCCCGCGCCGGCGGTGAGTCCCGCGGCCGCGGCGAACGCGTCGTTGTAGAGCACGGTGAGGTCCGCGCCCCACCAGATCACCATGGGGTGCCGCGACTCCCACATCAGGGCCGCCGCCGCCCGCAGCTCCGGGGCCCAGCCGGCGGAGGGCCCGAGCGGCGGGCGCTGCCACGGGGCGCGGGCCACGAGTCCGGCCGACGACCCGAGGGCACCCCGCTCCGCGGTCACACCCGTCACCCCCGGTCCGGCCGGCTGCCCTGCCCCCGCCCGCGCGTGAGCCGCCCGGCGGGCCCGAGTCTCGCACGGCGACCACGATC
>JAKDLE010000460.1 GCA_030453005.1 Pseudonocardia sp.
CGGCGGCCAGGGCGGCGCAGGAGGGTTCGGGGGCCGGGGCCGCGGGCCGCGCAGCCGCGTGCAGCCCGGCGCCGACGCGCTGATCCGCATGCGGCTCACGCTGGAGGACTGCGCCACCGGTATCACGCGCGACCTCGCCGTCGCCACCGCCGTGCTCTGCACGCAGTGCATCGGCTCGGGCTGCGCGCCGGGCAGCTCGCCCACCGTGTGCGACATCTGCGCGGGCCGCGGCGAGGTGCAGAGCGTGCAGCGCTCCTTCCTCGGCCAGGTCGTCACGGCGCGGGTCTGCCCCAACTGCCGCGGGTTGGGCGAGGTCATCCCCGACCCGTGCCGGCAGTGCGCGGGCGACGGGCGGGTGCGCTCGCGACGCACCGTCGGCGTGCGGATCCCGCCGGGCGTGGCCGACGGCATGCGCGTGCGGCTCGCGGGGCAGGGCGAGGTCGGGTCGGGCGGCGGCCCGGCGGGCGACCTGTACGTGGAGGTCGAGGAGGAACCGCACGAGCTGTTCACCCGCGACGGCGCCGATCTGCACTGCACCGTCAAGCTGCCGATGACCGCCGCGGCGCTGGGCACGGCCCTGCCGCTGCCCACCCTCGACGGCACCGAGGAGATCGACATCGAGGCTGGCACCCAGACCGGGGCCGTGCGCACCCTGCGCGGGAAGGGCATGCCGCGGCTGCGCTCCACGGGCCGCGTCGACGGGCACGGCGACCTCATGGTGCACGTCGAGGTCACGGTGCCGACCAACCTCAAGCCGGACCAGGTCGAGCTGCTCCGCCAGCTCGCCGCGCTGCGCGGGGAGGAGCAGCCCGGCGTCGGGGCGGGCCGCAACGGCCACGGCCTCTTCGGCAGGCTGCGCGACTCGTTCGGCCGGTGACCACGGCTCCGCTGTTCCTCTGCGACCCCCTCCCCCCGGGGGACTCCGTCGTGCTCGACGGCGCCGAGGGACGGCACGCCGCCACCGTCAAGCGGATCCGGGTGGGCGAGGTCGTGCAGCTCACCGACGGCCGCGGGACCCTGGCGCACGCCGTCGCGGAGACGGTGGGACGCGACCAGGTCACCCTGCGGCTCACCGCGCGGGCGGCGCTGCCCGCGCCGGCGCCCCGGGTGCTGCTCGCGCAGGCGCTGGTGAAGGGGGACCGCGGCGAGCTCGCCGTGGAGCTGGCCACCGAGGCAGGCGTGGACGGTGTGCTGCCGTGGCGCGCCGCCCGGTGCGTCGCCCGCTGGGACGACGGGCCGCGCGGGGACAAGGCGCTGGCCCGCTGGCGCAGCACCGCCCGGGAGGCGGCCAAACAGGCCCGCAGGCCGTGGCTGCCCGTCGTGGAGGAACCGCTGGGAACCGCCGCGTTGGCGCGCTGGGTCGCGCAGGGCGCGGGCGCGCTGGTGCTGCACGAGGGCGCCACCGCCTCCCTCGTCGACGTCGACCTGCCCGCGTCGGGCGACCTGCTGCTCGTCGTCGGGCCCGAGGGCGGGGTCACCGACGACGAGATCGACGTGCTCGTGGCCGCGGGCGCCCGCCCGGTGCGCCTCGGCGCGGAGGTACTGCGGGCGTCCACGGCGGCCGCGGTGGCGCTCGGGGCGCTGGGTGTCCGGACCGGAAGGTGGGGGGCGGGCTGATCCAGCCGGCACCCGCCGATCTGCGCGCCTGTCATCCGAGTGACGGCTGCACACCGGCGGGGCCGGGACGATATCGTCGTCGGCGTACCGGGTACGGCTGTGACGAGGGCCGAACCGGTTCCCGGACGCGGGTGTTCGCACCCGTGGCCCGCCGGGGAGTCCCCCCTCATCCGGCGGGGCCGCGTCGCGGTGGGTGTCCCCCCACGTCCACCGCGACGTGGCGACCCGAACCCTCCCCGCCGCACGCACGAACACCTGCCATGATCGTCCCCGTGCCCCGACGCAGGTTGCTGAGCCGAATCGCTGCGGCCCTCTCCCTCCCGGCCGTGCTCGCCGCCTGTTCGACGACTCCCCGTTCGGCGGCGGGCACGACCGCCCCGGTGCGTCTGGCCTACGGGCCCGACCGCAGCCGGTTCGGCGAGCTCACCCTCCCCGCGGGTGACGGGCCCGCGCCGGTGGTCGTGGTCGTGCACGGCGGGTTCTGGCGCAGCGGGTACGGCCTGGAGCTGGGCCGTCCACTCGCCGTCGACCTCGCGAACTCCGGCCTCGCCGCCTGGAACATCGAGTACCGCAGGCAGGGCGGCGGCGGCGGCTGGACCGCCACGTTCGACGACGTGGCCGCGGCGGTGGATCTGCTCGGCGGCTCCGTCCAGGCCGCGGCGGGCGGGCGGCTCGACCTCTCCCGCGTCGTGGCCGTGGGGCATTCCGCGGGCGGGCAGCTCGCCGCCTGGCTCGCGGCCCGCCCGGGGATGCCTGCCGGGGCGCCCGGTGCCGATCCCGTCGTGGCCCTGCGCGGCGCCGTCAGCCAGGCCGGGGTGCTCGACCTCGTCGACGCGGCGGAGCAGGAGGTGGGCGGCAGCGCCGTCACCGACTTCATGGGCGCCACGCCCGCCGCCGATCCCGAACGTTACGCCCTCGCCTCCCCGGTTGCGCGCGTGCCGATCGGCGTGCCGGTGGTGTGCGTGCACGGCACCGACGACGCCAACGTGCCGATCCGGCAGAGCGAGCGGTTCGTCGCCGCCGCGGTGGGCGCGGGCGGCACCGCGGAGCTCGTGACCCTGCCCGGCGTCGACCACTTCGCGCTCATCGACCCCTCCACCGACGCCTGGCGCGCCTGCCGGGAGGCCGTGGCGCGGCTGCTCGTCTAGCGTGTCGGCGTGCTGCTCTCCGCCGACGCCTCCGCCCTGCTCCTGGTCGACTTCCAGGAGCGTCTCATGCCCGCCATCGACGACGGTGCGGCCGTCGTCGCCAACGCCTCCCGGCTGGCGCAGGGGGCGAACCTGCTCGAGGTGCCCGTCTGCGCCACCGAGCAGAACCCCGCGGGCCTCGGGCCGACCGTGGCCGCGCTGGCCGACCACCCGCAGCTCGTGATGCCGAAGACGTCGTTCGGCGCGGTCGCGGAGTCGGGCTTCGCCACGCTGCTGCCGCCGGGTACCGAGGAGATCGTCGTGGCGGGCTGCGAGGCGCACGTGTGCGTGCTGCAGACCGTCCTCGGCCTGCTCGCCCAGCGCCACCGGGTGCTGCTGGTGTCCGACGCGGTCGGCTCCCGCACAGCGGCGAACAAGGCCGCGGCCGTCGACCGGATGGTGCGACACGGCGCGGAGGTCGTCACCACCGAGATGGTGCTGTTCGAGTGGCTGCGCGACTCCACCCACCCGAGCTTCCGCGAGGTGCAGAAGCTCATCCGCTAGCGCGCTCCTTGGCGGGCGAACCGCAGCGTGACGATGCGGAAGGGACGCAGCGTCAGCGCGAGGGGATCGGCGGGCTGCTCGGGCAGCGGACGCTCGTGCAGGTCGGTCAGCGCCACCGCCGAGTGGGGGAAGCCTGCCGTCACCCGGGCCGCGGTGCGCGACCCGAGCGCCTCGTAGAGCCGCACCACCACGTCGCCGCTGCCGTCCTCGGCGAGCTTGACGGCCTCCACCACCACGGCCGGGTCGTCGACGACGATCAGCGGTGCGACGGTGCGGGCGCCGGTCACCGCGCGGAGCGGGAGGTTGAGCCGGTAGCCCTCGGCCACCGCGTCGCCGATCGTCGCCGCCGGGCGCAGGGCGATCGTGAAGCGGTGCACGCCCTGGTCGGCGGTGGGGTCGGGGAACAGCGGGGCGCGCAGCAGGGACAGCCGCACGG
>JAKDLE010000461.1 GCA_030453005.1 Pseudonocardia sp.
TGGTCGTCCTTCGGGTCTGCGGGCTGGGCGGGGTCGGTGGTCGGGCAGCAGTCGGGTCCGGTGCGGCCGTGGTGGGCTCGGCGACGGGCGACGACCAGCAGGACGAGCGCGACGATGACCAGCGATGTCTCGAAGTACACGTGCAGCGGCAGGCCCCACCGTTCCGCGGCGGCCGGCCAGAGCGTGACGAAGGCGCTGTAGACGTAGGCGACGCCGGCGCCCAGCGCGACGAGGGTGTTCATGTTCGTCGCGCCGTGCCGGGCGGCGTCTCAGGCCGCGCGGTAGAACGTCCGGCCTGAGGGCGAGCCCGGCGGTGAGCGCGACCTGCCACTTGCGTTTCAGGTCCGCGAGCTCGCTGTCGCTGCGGGCGTCGCGGTCCTCGGTCTCGGCTACGGGCGTCGCGGGCGCGCCTGCGGGGGTGGCGGTGTAGCCGGCCGCCTCGACGGCGGCGGTGATCTCGTCGAGCCCGACGGCGGCCGGGTCGGAGTCGACCGACGCCGTCTCGGTGGCGAGGTTGACCGTCGCGGCGGCGACGCCGTCGAGGCGGCGCAGGGCCTTCTCCACCCGCCCGACGCAGGACGCGCAGGTCATGCCGCCGATCTCGAGCGTGCAGGAGGTCAGGGTCGGCGCGCTCATCGCTGGTGTCCCGTGTACTCGTCGAGCCGCAGCAGCATCGCGCCTGCCATCGCCGGGAGCATCAGCATGTGCCCCCAGAACATCACGGCGTGGGCGGAGAGCAGGCCGAGCCACATCGGCGGGAACAGCACGACGAACGGCAGGTACATCGCGGCGGCCATCTCCAGCGTGGCCGGCCAGCCGTGCCCGCGGTAGCGCATCCACGCGCGCATGGCGATGGACATGTTGGTGGCCATCACCAGCATGGCCGGCTCGGGAAGGTCGAGGAACGCGGTCCAGCCGAAGGCGTCGCCTGCCAGTGACCAGACCGGCCCGAGGGCGATCATGCCGACCACCATCGCCAGCACCATCTCCAGGTAGTGGCGAACGAAGTGGCCGACCCTGGTGCAGGCTCGGCACCGGACTGACGCCGCGCTCGTGCACGGGACGGCCCTCGATCAGCGCGCCGGGGACGTCGATCCAGGAGTGGTCGGGGCGGAAGCGGGTGGTGTCGAGCTCGTAGCCGTCCCCGCAGCGGGTCAGCCGGACGACCCGGGGTGTCGAGCCGGACCGGGAGGTCGAAGGCCGCGGCGTAGCCGCGCAGGTAGTCGGCGACCTCGTCCTTCGTCGGGTACCGATCACCCGCTCCCGGGAAGGGGAGCCCGGGCAGGCCGTCGTAGCGGGCGGAGGTGAACAGCCGCAGCGAGTCCCACCGCGACCGCCACGCGGCGCCGACCTCGCCTGCGGCGTCGAGCACGGCGAACCGCAGCCGGTGCCTGCGCAGATGCCAGGCCATCGCGAGCCCGGCCTGGCCGCCGCCGATGACGGCGACGTCGAGCACGTCGTCGGAGTACCTCATGACGCGAGCTCACAGCCGGCGTCGTAGACGGCCGCCGCGAGCGCCGCGCGGTCGAGCGTCGCGGTACTCGTGACGGTGACCGTGGCGGCGACGAGGTCGACGCCGATGTCGCACACGCCGGGGAGGGCGCTGATCTCGGAGGTGACGGCCCGCACGCAGTGGCCGCAGGTCATGCCGTGGACGGTGACCGTGGTAGCGGTCATGGCGTCGACGATCGGACCCCGGGGCCACCGGTCGCACCGGTGGAACCGGTGGAACCGCCGGGTTGTGCGCGCATGGCGCCGCGGCCAGGCGGCGGGCGGCGCACCGTCCTGGCGTACGCGGACGCGAACGGCGGCCCTGCTCATCGGTGCGTCTCAGCGTGGTGCCGAGTTCGTTCTACTACGGTCGGCGAGTGGCCAAGGCAGCGCGGGTACTGGCGGCGCTGCAACGTGATGGATGGGTCGAGGTTCGCCGCCGAGGGTCACACCGGGTGTTGGTCAAGGGGGACCGTCGGGTGATTTTTGCCTTCCACGACGGTGCAGACCTCGGCGGGCCCATGATGGCGCGGGTGGCACGACAGTTCGGCTACAGCGTCGACGAGCTGCGCGGACTGTAGGACACTGCTAAGCATGAGCGGGGTGCGGGTGGAGTTCTTCCTCGATGACGAGGCCGGGACGTGGGGCTTCCGGGTGCCCGCCCTGCACATCATCGGGGGCGGCGACCGGACCCGCCAGGACGCAGAGCAGCACTGCATGGAGGCGATCTCATTCGCCCTGGAAGGCGACCCCGACGAGTACGACCCTGCTGCCGAGGCCATCACGCTTGAGGTGTCGGTCGTTCCCGCCGCGTGAGGTGTCGGGTCCCCCGTCGCGGAGGTACACCTCGGCTGGTGGCGACCAGGTCGATGACCGGATTCTTGCGCGCAGCAGTAGGCCGTCGCCACGGATCCCGTCGACGACCTCCCGATTTCCTGGGCCGAGGTCCGCACCCGCTTCGCCGCCCTGGGGCCACGATGACCCCCACAGGAGCCGTCCGCGCAATCGGTGCAGCTGTGGCATCAGTCCGTAGATGACGATCGGCACCGCGCCGGTGGCGAGCACGAAGGTGCGCACGACCGGTGTCAGCGTGGCAAGCCAGTCACCGAACGCGAGGTTGAGGACGTGTCAGGGTCGAGGGCGATCCGGCGGTGCTGGTGGGTCTTGGTGTCCTTCTCCCACGTCTCCCCGTCGAGCTGGGCGATGGAGCGGGCGACCGTCAGCACGCCGTTCACGACGTCGAGGTCGTTCCAGCGCAGCGCGCACAGCTCGCCGCGGCGGAAGCCGGTCACCATCGTCAACCACACCAGCACGGCCCAATCGGGATCGCTCCACGCCTCGTTCAGGATTCGGGCCGCCTCATCCGCGCTGGGCGGCTGCGGCTTGGCCGCCGGCTGCGGCGGGGCCTGAGCGTGCTCGATAGGGTTGGTCGAGAGCCAGCGCCAGCGCACGGCCCGTTTCAGGGCACCGCTGAGGATGACGTGGATCTGCCGGATGGTCGACCGGGACAGGCCGCGGCAGCGGTGCGGGCCGCAGCGGTGGTCGCAGCTGTGCGGTCGCGCAGTCCGGTGCTCGACGAAGGGCCGGCGGTTGCAGTGCGCGCGGCAGCGGCGCAGCTCCGCGTAGAAGGAGTCGAATACGGCGGCCCGCAGCGTGCCGACCTTCTGCTTGCCGATCAGCGGCACTATGTGCGTCCGCGCGAGCGTCCGGTACGTCGACAGCGTGCTGGGCTCGACCTCGAGCAGCTCGAAGTGCTCGGTCAGCAGCTGCTCGACGGTGGCCGTGGTGCGCGGGTTGCGCTGCTCGTCGACCTGGACGGCGAGCCGGCGCAGCGCCTTGTCCGCCTCGACGGCCGCGCGGGGCCCGGCCGGGATGATCTCGCGCAGGTAGTGCCGACGCTTGGTGAGCGGGTCCTGGCCGGCGTAGACGACTACGCGCAGGGACCCGCTGGGGAGCTGCTCGATGCGGCCCTTGGAGCGGGCCCGGCGCCGCGGCGCCGACGTAGCCATGGTGCAAGGCTAGAGAGGATTCGCACCACGTTCCGCACCACGAGTGTCGGTGTGGACAACTTCAGCGGAGTGTTTCCGCTGGTCAGATTGGGTGGAGCTGAGGGGATTCGAACCCCTGACCCCTTGACTGCCAGTCAAGTGCGCTACCAGCTGCGCCACAGCCCCTTGCGACGACGAAGTTACACGAGGCACGATCTCGCACGACAGCCGGGTCGGCCACACCTACGGTCGCAGCGCGCAG
>JAKDLE010000462.1 GCA_030453005.1 Pseudonocardia sp.
GTCGGCCCAGTGCACCTCGACGAAGGGGGTCCACGGCGCGACCGCGACGTGGCACCTCAGTCCGTGCCGTCGGCGGCGGCCCGGGGGGCCGCCCAGGTCGAGCAACCGGCGTACGGGCGAGTGGAGACCGTCGGCGGCAACGAGGTAACGGGTGGGGGTCCCGTCGACGAGCAGGTGGTCGCCCCGGTCGACGATCTCGCGCACCGGGAGGTGCTCCACCTCGATCCCGACACCGGCGACGCGGGTGCGCAGGGCGTCGTGCAGCACGGTGCGCCGCACGCCCAGGCCGCCCCCGCGCCGGAACCGCGCCTGCGCCGACAGGTCGCCGTCGACGTAGCGGATCCCGTCGATCGGGTGACCGTGGGGGCGCACGCCGAGATCGCACAGGGCGGCCACCGCAGGTGGCATCAGGCCCTCGCCGCACGCCTTGTCGATGACACCGGTCCGGGGCTCGCGGACGCCGACGTCGAGACCGGCGCGGGCCGCGTACAGGGCCGTGGCGAGCCCGACCGGCCCTCCGCCGGCGACCAACAGGTCATGCATCGGCGGGCCTCCCGGTCGGCAGGGACGCGAGGGCGGCGTCCTCGACCCGCAGTCGCACGGCCAGCAGGGCGGCGTTGAGGACGGTGAAGGTCACCGCCGTGATCCAGGAGGCGTGTACCAGCGGCAGGGCGAGGCCCTCGACGACGACGGCCACGTAGTTCGGGTGCGCGAACAGCCGGTAGGGGCCGGTCCGGATCGGCGGCAGGTCGGGGACGATGATCACCCGCGTGTTCCAGCGCCGGCCCAACGTCACGATGCACCACCAGCGCAGGGCCTGGGCGGCGATGACCAGGGCGAGCATCGACCAGGCCAGCGTCGGTGCGACGTCGGGCCGGCGCACCACCGCCTCGAGCACCATCGCGAGGAGGAGCCCGGTGTGCAGCACGACCATCACCGGGTAGTGGCGGCGGCCGGTCTCGCGGCCACCGCGGGCGAGGCTCCAGGCGGCATTGCGCGTGGACACGACCATCTCGGCCAGCCGCTCGAGGGCGACCAGCACGACCAGCACGACGAAGGCGGTGAGCGTGGTCACGGCCGGCTCCCGGGCCCGGGAGCGTGCAGCAGTACCAGCTCGGAGCAGAAGCCCGGCCCGAGCGCCATGAGGAGTCCGTGACTGCCCGGTGCGGGCGGACGCGAGCGCAGGGTGTCGGCGAGCACGTGCAGGACGGAGGCGGAGGACAGGTTGCCGATGTTCGCCAGCGACTCGCGGGTCAGCGCCACGTCGTGGTCGCTCAGCCCGAGGGTGTCACGCACGGCGTCGATGACCTTGGGGCCTCCGGGGTGGCAGACCCACCAGCCGATGTCGTCACGGGTCAGGCCGTGGTCGGCGAGGAAGAGGTCGACGTCCTCGCCGATGTAGCGGCCGACGATGGCGGGAACCTGCGCATCGAGCACGATCCGCAGCCCCGTGTGACCCACGTCGAAGCCCATGGTGCGCTCGGAGTCCGGGTAGAGCCGGCTGCGGCTGCCCAGAACTTCGACCGCGGCCTGCTCGCCGGGGCCTCCCCGGGCGATCACGGCAGCGGCACCGTCGCCGAAGAGGCCGCTCGCGACGAGGTTGGGCATGGAGGTGTCGTCGCGCTGCACGGTCAGCGAGCACAGCTCGACGGTGACCAGGGCGGCGATGCCGCCGGGGTGCCCCACGAGGTAGTCGTCGAGCCGGGCGATGCCGGCCGCCCCGGCCACGCACCCGAGACCGACGAGCGGCACCCGCCGCACGTCCGCCCGGAGCCCGAGCCGGGCAGCGATACGCGCGTCGAGCGAGGGGATCGCCAGTCCCGTCACCGTCGCGCACGCGAGGAGGTCGACGTCCTCGGCCGTGAGTCCGGAGGCGGTGAGGGCTTCCGTGAGTGCCCGGGCGCCGAGGTCGACCGCGTGCTCGAGGAAGAGGTCGTTGGCCTGCCCGAAGTCCTGCAGGCCGCCGTAGTCGGTGATGGGCAGCACCAGGTTGCGGTGCTCCACACCGGCGTTGGCGTGCAGCCGGCGCAGCACCCGCTCGTCCAGCCGGCCGCGGGCGATGACCTCGGCGAAGGCGTCGGTGATCTCGGCCTGGGAGTGGCGGTGAGGGGGCAGCGACCCGCGCACCGCGAGGATCTGGGTGGTCGACATCTCAGCTACCTTTCGTCGGCATGATCCGGTTGCGCAGGAGCGCGCCCCCGAGCGAGACGACCAGCCGCGGCGTCAGCAGCCCGTCCCCGAGCCCGAGCTCGACGAGGTCGTCGAAGGTGCGCTGGTCGCGGACGGCGCCCGTGATCCCGGCCTCGACCACCTCCGGCGCTCGGGTCAGCCGCGCCGCCAGCGAGGTGTGCCGCAGGTGCTGGTCGAGCACCCCTCGCACCGCCGCCCGGTACCGGGCGCCCGCGTTCGCCGGCTCGTCGTCGGGGCAGGTCACGGCAGTCCGGCCTGCGAGCGCACCCGTGGCCACCGCGTAGTAGATGCCTTCACCCGTCATCGGGTTGACCAGCCCGGCGGCGTCCCCGGCGTAGAGCACCGGGCCGTCGGGCTGCTCCCGGCGCCACCCCCAGCCCGAGAGCGGCAGGTGGTGACCACGCCACCGCTCGCCGTGCTCCACGGTGCCGGGGATCAGCTGCTCGAGCTGGTCGAGCAACCACCGGCGCGACGGGGGGCGTCCGTCCCCGAGCAGCTCTCCGTAACCGACGTTGGACAGGCCGTCACCGCGGTCGAAGGCCCAGGCGTAGGACGGTTGGACCTCCCCTTCGCCATACCGGATCACCTGGCGTCCGGCCCGGTCCGCAGGGGTCGGGGCGTAACCCCGGATGGCGAGCGCCTGCCGTCCGCTGCGGTCGCCGCCGAGCGCGGAACGGACCGCGGAGCGGGCGCCGTCGGCCGCGACGACGACCCGGGCCCGGATCTCCTCGTCGAGGAGCACGACGGAGTCATCGGTCCGCACCTGCCGCACCCGGTGGTGACGCAGCTCGGCACCTGCGGCGACAGCCTGATCCACCAGTCGCGCGTCGAACACCTCACGCGGGATGACCCAGACCGGACGGGCCATCCGTCCGCGGACGGCGTGGTCGCCGCGGGAGAGCTCGAGATGCTGCAACGGCTCCCAGCCGTCGACCACCCCGGCGGCGCCGAGCGGCCCGAGGACGTCGAGCACGTGCGGGGCGATGCCGTCGCCGCAGCTCTTGTCCCGGGGGAAGCGCTCCCGATCCAGCAGCAGCACCCGGGCATCGGGCCGGTGCGCCAGCGCACCGAGTGCCGCGGTCGCACCCGCCGGCCCGGCACCGACGATCACGAGGTCCCAGGAATCTGCGGTCATCGGGCCACCACCAGGAGCAGCACGTCGATGACCGCGATGCCGATCGCTGCGCGGAACGGCGAACGGCCACGCGCGCGGAGCGCGATGCCGGCGAGGACGGCGACGGCGACCAGGGCGATCGTGAGCACTGCGGCGGGCACCGCGCTGGTGCCCAGGGTGATGACGACCGTGGCAGCGGTGAGGCTGGCCACGGCCAGCAGCGAGGCCGTGCGGGGGCCGACCCGGTGCGCCAGTCCGCGGACGCCGGTCGCCTCGTCGTCGGCGAGGTCCGGCAGCACGTTGACGAGGTGCGCCCCGACCCCGAGGAGAGCCCCGCCCGTCGCGACCCACCACGGCGGTGGGCCGGCACCCGGGTCGGCGAGCGCGACGAAGACCGGCAGCCCCCCGAAGGCCACGGCGTAGGGCAGCCACGAGAG
>JAKDLE010000022.1 GCA_030453005.1 Pseudonocardia sp.
GGTCGAACCGCTGATCGCTCCCAGCGCCATCCCCGCCGCCTCGGTGTGGACGGCGCCGCGCGCCCTCGCGGGGGTGTGCACGGCGACCGGCTCGGCGTCGCCCGCGTGCTCGACGAAGTGCCCGATGGGCCGGTCGAACGCCGCCGCGAGCTTGAGCAGCGTGGTGATCGTCGGGACCATGTCGCCCCGCTCCACCTTGTGGATCGCCGCGGCGGAGACCCCCGCCCGTTGGGCGAGCTGCTGCAGCGACAGGCCGAGCTGCTGGCGCAGATCGCGCACCTTGGGCCCGATCGCTCCGACGATCGGTTCCCATGCCCCCCGGGCGTTCGTCGGGCCGCGCGAGTCCGATGGGGCGACGGCCATTGACCCTCCTTGACAGCGTGATCGCGAACAGTATAGTGAATCTTCGTCACATATGGTGGACGATCTGCCGACCGTTCGCCGGCTAGTGAACCTGGATCGCGGAAAGAGGGGTTCGTCGTGCCTCGCAAGACGGTGATCATCGGTGGTGGGGCTGCGGGCCTCGGCTCCGCGGGCGGGGTCAAGGCGGCCGATCCCGAGGCCGACGTCGTCGTCTACACACAGTACGAGGACGTCGCCTACAGCCCGTGCGGCATCCCGTACGTGCACGGCGGCGAGATCCCCGACTTCGAGCGGCTGTTCCTGGCAGGCAAGCAGGCCTACGTCGACGCGGGCATCGACGTGCACTACGAGACCGAGGTCACCGCGATCGACACCGCGGCGAAGACGGTCACGGTCACGGGCGAGGGCGTGGTCCCGTACGACAACCTGATCATCGCGACCGGCTGGAACTACGCCGACCCCGGCGTCCCCGGCGGTGATCTCGGCGGCCTGTACTACGTCAAGAACATCCGCAAGGCCATGGAGTGGGACAAGGTCATCTCCGAGACGAAGAGCGCGGTGGTCGTCGAGGCCGGCCCGCTCGGCCTGGAGATGGTGACGGCGCTGGCGCACCGCGGCGTCGAGACGCACCTGATCGACCCGAGCCCCTACGCACTGTCGATGATGGCCGACCCCGACATCATGGCCCCGGTCGAGGAGTCCTGGCGCGAGCTGGGCGTGCACCTGCACTTCAACACGACTCTGGAGGCCTTCATCGGTGGGAGTGATGGCCTGGGCGACGCCGACGGCAAGGTCCGCGCGGTCCGGACCTCCGGGGGCGAGATCGCGGCCGACCTCGTGGTCATCTCCACCCACAAGACGCCCGAGAACACGCTCGCGAAGGCGGCCGGGATCAAGCTCGGCTCCACCGGCGGCATGATCGTCGACGAGCGGATGAAGACCTCCGCCCCGAACGTGTGGGGGGCGGGCGACGTCGTCGAGATCCCGCACGGCCTCACCCGCACGCCGCTGCAGGGCCTCACCGGGTCGCACGCCTACGCCCAGGGCAAGACGGCGGGCACCAACGCAGGCGGCGGCGACCGTACGTACCGCGCCGTCTACGTGCCGTGGGGCACGCCCGCGGGCAAGTGGGTGATCGGTGGCGCCTCCTTCGGCGAGGCCACCGCCACCGCGCTGGGCATCCCCTACGTCAAGGGCGAGGCGCAGGGCATCTCCCGCGCCCGCTACTACCCGGACGTGCAGCCGGTGAAGGTCAAGCTGCTCGCCGAGCCGGGCACGCTGCGGCTGATCGGAGCCCAGATGGTCGGCGGCGGCGAGGGCATCAAGGAACGCGCCGACTTCCTCGCCCAGGCCATCCGCTTCGGCATGACGCTGCACGACCTCTCGACGATGGAGAACGTCTACTCGCCCGCCATCGGTGCGCTGAACGAGCCGATCGTCGTGGCCGCCACCAACGGCGTCGCCTCCGCGCGGAGCGCAGGCGGAGCGCGCATCGAGACAGCGAGGAAGGCCTGAGCAATGAGTTCTTTCTTCGGCTGGCTGCGCCGCAACTCCGAGCACTATCTCCTCGTCGCCGCCCACCAGAAGCTCGCGCGGACGCAGGGCTCGCCTGCGCCGCGGCCGCCGAAGGGCCTCAAGGAGACGTTCTGGCTGCGGATCTTCGCACCGACGTACGCGGTGCTGCCGTGGCCCGTCCGAAGCAGGATCATGCGAGCGATGCCGGGCAGCCACCGGCAGACCTGGGCGCCACCGCCCCGACCCCAAGGACCCGCGGTCTGACCGCAACAGAAGTATCCATCACCTGCGAGAAGGAGAACCACCGTGGCTCAGATCACCGGCGAGCGGCCCACCGAGGGCGACGTCATCGTCGACTACGACGAGAAGCTCTTCGAGGACATCCAGGCGAACGAGGGCGAGAAGGCCTACATCTTCATGCACACCGTGCCGTTCGAGGGCTCGGTCGGGTTCGTCAACATGCTCACCGCCACCCGGATCAACCGCAAGGGCTTCGACACCAGCCTGGTGCTCTTCGGCCCGGGCGTGCTGATGGCGTCGGCCACTCGCGGCTTCCCGACCGTCGGGGCCGAGGCGTTCCCCGGCCACATGAACTTCAACAACCAGCTCAAGACGTTCATGAAGGAGGGCGGGAAGGTCTACGCGTGTCGCTTCGCGATGGCCGCGCTCTACGGCATGCGTGAGTCCGACGTGATCGAGGGCGTCCAGCCGATGCACCCGCTCGACGTGCTCGACGCCACCCTGACGGCCCGCCGCGACGGCGCACTCGTCATCCAGACCTGGACGGTCTGAGCCGTAGCCAGACCCGACGGGGCGGGCCGTCCGCGGCGACCGGAGGTCCCGCCCCATCGGTCACCCACCGCCCGGGAGGCGAGGGAGACGATGGGCAGCATCGCCCAGATGGGCGGCACCGACGGCTGGGGGCGCGCGAGCGCGCCGACGCTCGACGAGCCGGTGTTCGCCGAGTCGTGGGAGGGCCGCGCGTTCGCGATGACCCTCTTGACGATGGGACGGATCTCGGGGCGCAACCTCGACTCGTTCCGGCACGCGCTGGGGAGCCTGTCCCGCGAGGACTACCTCGACGACGGCTACTACGGGCGGTGGCTCAACGCGGCCGAGCTGATGCTCACCGAGAGCGCGATCCTCGCTCCCGGCGCCGTGGACGCCCGCGTCCGCGCCAACCGGGGCGAGCAGGTCGACGAGCCACCCGCCCCCGAGCAGGACGCCAAACCCGACTACAAGCCCACCGCCGCCGGGTCACTGCGCACCGTCGAGGACCCGCCGCGGTTCGCCGTCGGCGATCGCGTCGCGGCGAAGGACGTCGACCCGACCGGGCACACCCAGCTGGTCGGCTACCTGCGCGGGCGCACCGGGGCCGTCACGATCATCCAACCGGCCGCGCTGCTCCCCGACACCCACGCCCACTTCGAGGGCGAGAACCCCCAGCACGTCTACGCGGTGGCGTTCGACTCCCGCGAGCTCTGGGGGCCCGACGCGGAGGCGTTCACGCTCACCGCCGACCTGTACGACAGCTAC
This sequence comes from Pseudonocardia sp., assembly GCA_030453005.1. Taxonomy (GTDB): domain Bacteria; phylum Actinomycetota; class Actinomycetes; order Mycobacteriales; family Pseudonocardiaceae; genus Pseudonocardia. Next base: position 3,415 of record JAKDLE010000022.1, read on the forward strand.
CTGGAGCCGGCATGACCAGCAGCATCAACCCCGACCGCCTCTCCCCGGCGCTGCGCACCGAGGCGCTGGAGCAGCTGCTCACCGAGCGCGGCCTCGTCGACCCGGCGGTGATGGACAAGTTCATCAGCACCTACGAGAACGACGTGGGCCCGCTCAACGGGGCCAAGGTCGTCGCGAAGGCGTGGACGGACCCCGAGTACCGCGCCCGGCTGCTGGCCGAAGGCACCGGTGCGATCAAGGAGCTGGGGTTCGCCGGGCCGCAGGGTGAGCACATCGTGGTGCTCGAGAACACCGCCGCGCTGCACAACGTGGTGACCTGCACGCTGTGCTCGTGCTATCCGTGGCCGGTACTGGGACTGCCGCCGAGCTGGTACAAGGACCCCGTCTACCGGGCGCGGATCGTGCGCGAGCCGCGCACGGTGCTCGCCGAGATGGGGCTGGAGCTCGTCGCTGACGTCGAGGTCAAGGTCTGGGACTCCAGCAGCGAGGTGCGCTACCTCGTGCTGCCGCTGCGCCCCGCGGGCACCGAGGGCGCCTCGGAGGAGGAGCTGACCGCACTCGTCACCCGCGACATGATGGTGGGTGTGGCCCGGTGAGCACCCCGCTCCTGGGGATCGACGGGCCCGCGGCCCCTCCGCGCGACAACGGCGAGCTGGTGTTCGCCGAGCCGTGGGAGAGCCGGGCGTTCGGCCTCGCCGTCACCCTGCACGCCGCGGGCGCCTTCACCTGGGACGACTTCCGCGACCACCTCGTCGCCCGCATCGCCGACTGGGAGCGGTCGCATCCCGACGGGGAGTGCTACAGCTACTACCGCTGCTGGCTCCAGGCGCTGGAGTCGGTGGTGGCCGACCGCGGCCTGGTGGGCGCGGGCGAGGTCGCGGTCCGCGCGGGTGAGCTCGCCGAGCGCCCCGCGGGCCACGACCACGCCGACGGCGCGGACCACGGCCACGGCCACTGACCCACCGGCTCCGTCGCCTGATTCGGGCGAACGGGGTCAGCGGCGGCGGGCCGCCCGCACGTCGGCGTAGACCTCGCGGTGCCGCGCCGCGCTCGCGGCCCAGGTGAACCGCTTCGCCACGGCCCGGCCGCCGACCCGCAGCCGGTCGCGCAGCGCGTCGTCGTCCACCATTCGACGCAGGGCCACGGCGAGTGCGGCGCTGTCCCCGACAGCGGGCAGGAGCGCGTCGCGGCCGTCGGTGAGGTACTCGCCGAAGACCGGCAGGTCGCTGGCGACCACGGGCAGGTCCATGCTCAGCGCCTCGAGCACGACGAGCCCCCAGCCCTCTTTCACCGACGGGAAGGCGAGCGCGTCGGCCGCGGAGTACCAGCCGGCGAGCTCGGCCTCGTCGACGGTGCCGAGCTCCACCACGTCGACGCCGAGCTCCAGGCCCAGAGACGGCAGTGCGGCGAGCGCGGCGTCGCGGTAGGCGGTGTAGTCCTGGAACGAGTGCCCGCCCACGACGGCCAGCATCGGCGGTCGGTCCGACCCGGCCACCAGCTCACCCAGCGCCTCGAACAGGTGGTGGCTGCCCTTGCGCGGTTCGACGCCGCCCACGGCGAGGAACAGGAAGCGGTCCCCGGCGCCGATCCGGGCGCGGAGCCCGGCGCGCCGCTCGGCCGTGACGGTCGGGAACCGCGCCAGGTCGACACCGTTGGGCACCACCTCGGGCAGCACGCCGTAGTCGTCGCGCAGGATCCGACGCCACTGCTCACTCACCACGAGCACGCGGTCCGGCTCGTGGATCGCCCGGGCCTGGCAGTCGATCAGCGCCGGGGTCGTGAAGTCGTCGACGTGGTGGACGGTGCGCACCACGGTGACCGGGGCGCCCTCCCCGCGCACCGCGACCGCGGCCCGCGCGGAGATGCAGTCCTGCGGGTGCAGGATGTCGAACCCGCACGCGAGACCGCGCAGACCCTCGGTGAGGGCGTCGATCGCGGCGAACACCCGCTCGTCGAGGGTGCCCGCCCGCTCGCGCGCCGGCACGATCGTGTGCGGCACGTCGACCGGGCGGAAGAACCCCGCCGCCGGGTCGCCGAGCGTCACGACGTGCACGGGATAGCCCTCGCGGTGCAGCTGCTCGGCCAGACACAGGGTGTGCACGACGCCGCCGCGGGGCTTGGTCGAGTACGTCAGCAGCGCCACGCCGCGCGTCACACCGGCCTGCCCACGAGGTCGGGGTCGCGGCGGACGATCGCGGCGGCGGCGAGCGCGGCGCGCGCCGCGGTGTCGGTGACGACGCAGCCCGCCTCGGTGAACACCCGGCGCTGCGCCTCGAACCCCTGCGGGTCCTGGTCGGTGCCCAGCACGTAGACGACGATCCGCGGGCCCCCACCCGCGATGATGTCCGCGCACACCGGGGCCAGCTCGCCCGCCGGGTCGGGGTGTGAACCGTGGCCGAGCACCACGTCGAGCACGATCACGGCCACGTCCGGGTCGGCGCCGTCGGACCGCAGCCACTCCAGCCGCGCCTCGGGGTCGATCATCGGGTGCGGGCGCCCCAAGGTGTACTCCTCCTCGCCCAGATCCAGGCAGGAGTGGGCGCCCGCCGGGGCGGGCAGGCCGAGTGCGGAGTCGACCGGGGTGTTGGAGTGCACGTCGCCCAGCGCGCCCGCGAGGATCACCAGCGCCTCGTAGCAGAGCGTGCCGCCGGAGTAGAGGCCGCGCAGCAGCGTCCGGCTCTCCGGGAGCTCGGCGACCGCGGCCGCCACCGCCTCGCGCAGACCGTCCGTCGGGTCGGGGGCGGTGCGGCCCAGCGACTCCAGCGCGCGCACGACACCGGTCTCCAGCGACCCGGCGAGCGTGACGCCCTCGGGGACGTCGGTCCCCCCCGCGTAGATCTCCGTGGGGTCGAGCCCGATGAGCGCGGCCACCACCGGCTTCCCCGACGCCGCGGCGAGCACGGAGCGCGCGACGTCGACGTCCGGCGGCTTCGACACCAGCAGCACCACCTCGGTGGCGTCGTCGTCGCGCAGTGCCATGAGCGCGGTGCGCGCCATGATGCCGCCCACGGCGGCGGAGAGGTCGCGGCCGCCGAGGCCGATGACGTGCGAGACGCCGACGCCCCAGCGGTCGAGCAGGCTCGCGGCCTCCTGCGCGCCGGTGCCCGCGGCGGCCACGACGGCGACCGGGCCCGGCGTGACCACGTTGGCGAACCCCAGGCAGGTGCCGCCGAGCATCGCCGTACCCGCACCGGGGCCCATGAGGAGCAGCCCCAGCCCGGCGGCCCGCTCCTTGAGGTCCACCTCGGCCTCGACGGAGACGTTGTCGCTGAACAGCAGCACGTGCAGGCCCGCGGTGAGGGCCTGGTGGGCCTCCAGCGCCGCGTAGTCGCCGGGCACCGACACCACGGCCACCGAGCTGTCCGGGGCCAGCTCGCATGCCTCGCGCACCGAGCGGGCGCTGCGCCGCGCGGTGTCGGCGGCGCCCCCGGAGCCCGGGGCGAACATCGCCTTCTCGCCCGCGGCGACGGCCTCGGCCACCACCTCGTCGGACTCCCCGCGGACCGCGATGAACAGGTCGCCCGCGCCCGCGCCGTCCCAGTCGGCGGCGTCGAAACCCGCCGACCCGAGGGTCTCCAGGTTGGCTGGGGTGGCCATCGCCGCCGACGCCCACTCGACGCCGTCGACCGCACGCATCGTGCGTGTACCGGACAGCTGGACGACCGAGTCCAGGTAGGTGTCGCGGTACACGGTGACCCGGTGCTTCACGCCGTCACCCCGACCGTGGTGGAGGCCGCGGCGACGATGCGGGTGCCGGTGTGTGGAGGCACGTCACCGCCCGGCTCCTCGGCGAGCGTGGCGCGGACCCGGCCGGTGTCGGTGATCACGGCGACCCGCCCGCCGTGCCGGACGAACTCGATCGCGGCACTCATCTTCGGCCCCATGCTGCCGGGCGGGAACTGGCCGTCGTCGAGGTGGGACTGGGCCTCGTCGACGGTCATCGCGGAGATCGAGCGCTGCCGGTCGGTGCCGAAGTCCAGCGCGACGCGGTCGATGTCGGTGATGAGGACGAGCGCGTCGGCGCCGAGCGCGGTGGCCATCAGTCGCGCGGTGAGGTCCTTGTCGACCACCCCGTCGACGCCGTGGTACCCGTCGGCGTCCTCGACGACGGGGACGCCGCCGCCTCCGCCTGCGATCACGACCATGTGCTGCTCGACCAGCGCGCGCACGGCGTCGATCTCGAGGATGCGCCGGGGCCGCGGGGAGGCGACGATCTGGCGGTAGCCGCGTCCGGAGTCCTCCACGATGCTCCAGCCGCGCTCCGCCGCGAGGCGCTCCGCCTCGTCCTTCGCGAAGAACGGCCCGATCGGTTTCGTCGGGTGGTCGAAGGCGGGGTCGTCCGCGTCGACGACGACGTGGGTCACCATCGACACCACCGGCTGCGGGGTCTCCGCGACCTGGTGCAGCGCCACCACGAGCAGCGTGCCGAGCTGGCCCTGCGTCATGGCGCCCTGGACGAACAGGGGGAGCGCGGGCACCTCGTCGGCGGCCTCGTGCTGCTGGATCGCGAGGTTGCCCACCTGCGGGCCGTTGCCGTGCACGACGACGACGACCCAGCCCGCGTCGTGCAGCTCGCAGATCGCGGTGGCCATGGAGCGGGCGTTGTCGGCCTGCTCGGCGTGCGTGCCTGCCTGACCGGCACGGGTGATGGCGTTGCCTCCGAGTGCGACGACAGCGATCCTCGGCATGTGCGAGCTCCCCAGGCGACGGTTGTCCACGACGTACAGGATGATGATGGTCGATCCACTATAGTTGACGTTCGCGGTGAGGAACCAGGGCGAGGGACCCAGAACGAAAGGACGGAGAGCGACGTGCACGGTGGGGCAGGACGGGAGGTCGAGGCCGCGGCCCAGGCCCGGTGGCGCGCCGCGGAGGACCGGCTCTACCCGATGGCGATGAGCGACCCGGACGGCTACCGCCGGGCGCTGGAGGCCGTGCAGGTCCTCGTCGACGAGCTGCGCCGCACCGCCTCCACGTTCGACGAGCTGCTGGCCGTCGAGGCGGACCCGACGCCGCTGCTGGCCGCGCTGCCCGCGGGTCCGGCGCTGTCGCCCGACCTCCTGGTGCAGGCCGCGTGCGGATCCCGCGGTCGGGAGCTCGGGGTCGCCCGGGAGGGTGCCCGCCGCGCGGCCGCCGTCGCCGCCGCACGCGCCGAGGGACGTGCCTGGGTGGTGCTGGAGGGCCCGGAGCGGATCGGGGAGCTGGTCGGCGGCAGGACCGTCGCCACCCACCTGTCCACCGGCCGTACGCTCATGGCCGTGCTCGACCCCTACTCCGGGGCAGACCCCTTCGGTCTGCAGGAGTTCGACGCGGACGGGGAACCGGGTCGCGACCGCATGCTCGCCGACCGCGACGAGTGGGTCACCGAGTGGGACCGGTGGCGCACGGAGATCGAGTCCTCTTGACAATTCCGCGGCGGGGAGTCTCCTATGAGATATGGCCGCTCCCTATAGTGAATACTTCCTCGGCGGGTGGAGTCACGGATGAGTACTGAGCTCAGCGCAGGTTCGGCGGTCGACGTCACCTCACTGATCATCGAGCTGCAGAGCGCAGGCCTGCGCGTCGAGGCGCCGGTGGAGTCGCGCCGCGGCGGCGCGGGGCCGTCGGACTCCGGGATGCTGTGGATCGAGGGCATCCCCGCCACGGTGCCCTTGCAGACCGGGCCCACCCAGACCGACGACGCCCGCAGCTCGCCCTACGTGCTCAAGGCCGAGGACGACGGACAGGGTATCTACCGCGACGGCATCAAGCTGGCCTCGGTCGCGGCGAGCCACCGGCCCCGGTTCTACGACATGACCACGGCGGACGGGGTGCCGTACTGGAAGATCGCCCTGCTGCACCTCGACTCGCTGGCCAGCACCGTGCTGCAGACCTGCAACTACTGGGGCAACTCCGACCAGTGCCGGTTCTGCGGGATCGGCGTGTCGCTCGACTCGGGCAACACGATCGCGAAGAAGACCCCGGCGCAGCTCGCCGAGGTGGCGGTGGCGGCACGCGACCTCGACGGGGCCGTCGACGCCACCCTCACCACCGGGAGCACCCGGGCCCCCGACCGCGGCGCGCTCTACGTCGCCGAGTGTGGCCGTGCGGTCAAGGAGGCCTCCGGGCTGCCGGTCGAGGTGCAGTTCGAGCCGCCCCACGACCTGGCCGTGCTCGACCGCGTCCACGGCGCGGGCGTCGACGCGGTCGGGATCCACGTGGAGTCGTTCGACCCGGCGGTCCTCGCGCACGTCGCGCCGGGCAAGTTCCGCACCGGCATCGAGACCTACTTCCGCACGTGGGAGCGCGCCGTCGAGCTGTTCGGCGCGGGCCGGGTGTCCACCTACGTCATCCTCGGGATGGGGGAGGACCCCGACCTCACGATCGCCGCGTGCAAGCGCGCCGTCGAGATCGGCGTGTACCCGTTCGTGGTGCCGCTGCGGCCCGTGGCGGGCTCACTCATGGAGGAGGTCGCCCCTCCCACCGCGGAGTACACCGAGCGCGTCTACCGCAAGGTCGCGGGTTACCTCACCGAACGGGGCATCGGCGCCGACACCGCCGTGGCCGGGTGCGTGCGCTGCCAGGCCTGCTCGGGGATCAACGGGCTGCAGAACGAGCTCAGCGGAGGTAAGCCGCTGCTGCAGATCGGGTCGCGACCGGCCGGCCTGTCGTGACGCGGGCGGTGGAGGCGCGGGCCCAGGTCTCCTGCCGCCTCGCCGCGCCCGGGCCCGACCTGGCCGCCCATCACCGCGTGCGGCACCAGGTGTTCGTCACCGAGCAGCAGATCTTCGTCCACGGCGACCGGGACGACCGGGACGACGACCCGGCCACGTTGCACGTGCTGGGGCTGGTCGACGGCGAGCCGGCGGGAACCGTGCGGCTCTACCCGCTCGACGACGGCCCGGAGCCGACCCGGTGGCAGGGCGACCGGCTCGCGGTGCTGGCCGCCCATCGCACCTCCGGACTGGGCGGGCCGCTGGTGCGTTTCGCCGTGGCCACCGCCGGGGCGCTGGGGGGCGCGACGATGCTCGCCCACGTGCAGCAGGCCAACGAGCGGTTCTTCGTGCGCCTCGGCTGGACCAGCCTCGGGAACGAGGACTACGTCGGTCGTCCGCACGTGCGGATGGAGATCGCGCTCAGCGCTCCCTGAGGTAGGACTCGCGCAGCTCGATCGGCAGCGCCCCGGCGATGCGGTCGCCGGCGGCACCCCGGTCGACCGACGCCCCGAGCCAGCTCACGAGCAGGTCGGAGCGGACGCGGCCTGCCACCCGCGCCGCGGCCTCGTCCCGACCCAGATGTGCCAGCGCGAGCGCCTGGTACTTCGGCGACGAGTGCACGCGGGCCTCCTCGTAGAGGGCCTCGGCCCACGTGCGGTCTAACCGGGCCCGCATCTCCAGCAGCCGCATCACCGCGCGGGGCCGGAAGGGCAGGGGGAGCTCCAGCATCGGGGCGGCGGCCTCCACGCGGGCGCCCGCGTCGGCGCGGCGGCCCAGCAGCAGGTCGCAGTCGGCCAGCGCGAGCAGTGCGTGCAGCTCCTGCTCCAGCTCCAGGGCCCCGCCGCCGCGATGGGCGAGGTCGACGGCCAGCTCGGCGTGCTCGCGTGCGCGTCCCACGTCGCCCAGCTCCTGCCACAGCCAGGACGTGGTGGTCTCGATCCCGGCGCGGTAGAAGCTCACCCCGTAGCGGTCGATCAACGCGCGGGCGCGGCCGAGCGAGCGCAGCGCCCCGCCGAAGTCGCCGACGTCGCCGCGGGCCAGGCCGATGAAGAACAGCGTCTGCAGCAGCGGCCGGAACTGGCCGGTGCGCCTGCAGAGCACGGCGGCGCGTTCGAGGACGGCGCGGGCCTCGGTGAAGCGGTCCTGGTGCTGCAGCAGGGCGCCCTGGTAGGCCAGTGCGATCGCCGTGGTGGCATCACCCGTGTCGGCGCCGAGCACGCGGTCGTACGCCGCGGTGGCACCCGCGTAGTCGCCGTCCCAGTGCCGCACGCGGCCCAGCAGCAGCGTCGCGCTGGGGAGCGCGCCCTTCGCCGCCGCGGCCGACTCGGCCAGCTGGGTGGCCCGCTCGGCGAGGTCGACCGCGCCGAGCGCGTCGCGGGCGTAGAGCGCCGTCCAACCGAGCTGTTCGAGGATTCGCGCCTCGAGCTCCTCGTCGCCGAGCTCGCGCGCCAGCACCAGCGCGTGCTCGTGGTCGTCGCGGGCGTCGTCGTGGCGCCCGAGCTCGGTGCGGATCCGACCCCGACGCAGGCGCACCCCGGCGATCTGGAACAGGTCGCCGCTCGAGGTGACGGCGGCGAGGGCGTCGGTGAGCAGGCGCTCGGCCTCGGCTCCGGCGAACGTCAGGTGCGCGGCGTGGGCGGCGAGCTGCCAGGCGCGCGCCGCCTCGGCCCAGTCGCCCGCCGCCGCGAGGTGCCGGGCCGCAGCCTCCGGGCGCGCGTCCACCAGCTTGGCCGCCCGGCGGTGCCTGCTGACGCGGATGGGTTCGGGGACGGTGTCGTAGGCGACCGTGCGGACGATGTCGTTGGGGAAACGGAAGCTGTGCCCGCGCGCGACGAGCAGGCCCGCCCGCAGGGCCCGTCCGGCCCGGTGCGCACAGTCCTCGACGTCGATCCCGCTCAGCGCGGCCACGTCGTCGAGGGAGAACGAGGTGCCGAGGACGGCGCCCTGGGCGAGCAGCACGCTCACGTCCTCACCCGCGTGCTCCAGCCGCTGGGCGACCGCCTCGTGCAGCGAGCCCGGAATGGCCAGCTCCCCGGTACCCGAGGCCGGGTGGCGCAGCAGCTCGGTGACGAACAACGGCGACCCGCCCGTCCACGCGTAGAGCTTCGCCACGTCGTAGGGCAGGCCCGCCTCGCGCACGAGATCGGCGACGGCGGGCTCGGGGAGCGGGCCGAGCTCGTGCAGGGACGCCACGTCGCGGAGCCCGACCACCCCGGGCGGGTCCTCGTCGGTGCGCTCGGTGACCACCGCGAGGATCCGGCTGCGCTCCCAGCGGGTGACCAAAAAGTGCAGCGCCTCCACCGTGGACGCCCCCGCGTGCTGCAGGTCCTCGATCACGAGCAGCACCGGCCGGTCTTCGGCGAGCCGTTCGAGGAACGTGGCCAGCGCCTCCAGGCTCTTGCGGTGCTCGAGCTCGGACCCGACGCGCTCGTAGGGCACCGGGCCGGTGGCCCTGGCGACCTCCGGGATCAGCTCGATCAGGGTGCCCAGCCACTCACCGGCCAGCTCCCGCACCCGCCGCGGGTCCTGTCGGGCGACGGTGCCGCGCACGGCCTCCAGCAGCGGCTGCAGGTAGAGCGAGCGCTCCGCCTCGAAGCACGAACCGGTGAGCACGTGCGCACCGGTGGCGCGGGCCCGCGCCACCGGCACGGCGCCCACGGCGCGCTTGCCGAGCCCCCCCACCCCCCCGCCCACCCCGCCCCACTCCCCCCGGGGGGGGTTGCCGGGGGGGGGCCCCCCGCCGGTGGGCGGGGGGGGGCGCACGCTGCTCACGTTCGGCACACCGGATCAGTCTGCGTTGACCGGCCCAGGCTG
>JAKDLE010000463.1 GCA_030453005.1 Pseudonocardia sp.
CCCACGACCGCGTCCTCACCGCGCGTCCGCCGGAACCGCAGGACGCCGAGTCGTGGCTGGCCCTGTGGGCCCCGGAGCTCGGCAAGCAGCACACCAGCATCATCGTCGGCCGGGTCGAGGCGCTGCCCTCGTGGGCCGTCGCCGAGCTCGCCCGGATCTTCGCGACCGTCGACGACGGCGCGGCCCCGGGCCGTGGTCCCGGCAGGCCGTTCGCGGTGACCGCCCCGGATCGGGCCCAGGTCCCGGGCCCACTGGCCGAGCTGATCGACACGTTCGTCGAGGTGCCGGCCCTCCGACACCGTCTCGACGACGTGCTGCCGCTGGCCCGGTACTTCGGCCGGACGGCCCGCGGACGGGAGGTGCGGTTCACGCCTGCGGCGGCCCGTGCGCTGACGGCGTTCCACTGGCCTGGCAACGCCGCGCAGCTGCGGCGGGTCGTTCGCGACGCCGTGTCGCGCGCCGACGTCGTCGAGGCCCGCCACCTCGCGGCCGAGGTCTTCAGCGGCGCGAGCCATCCGTTGACGCGCCTGGAGACGATCGAGCGCGACGAGATCGTCCGCGGCCTGACGGAGCCGGGGACGACCGTCGCCCAGGCCGCATCGAGGCTCGGGATGAGCCGGGCGACGATCTACCGCCGGATCGCCCAGTACGGTATCCGCGGGGAGGTCCGCGGCGTCGGGTGACGACGCGCACCTGCCCCATCTCCTGAGCGACCCCGACCCACCGCCCCTGGCGGAACTGTGTCCTGCAACCACGAGGAAGGCAGATGGCATGAGCATGCTGATCTCCGAGAAACAGCGCCGAACGTTGGTCGACCTGCTGCGAGCGGCGTTCCCGCACAGCACGTTCCCGATCGGCCCGTACCAGCGCACCGCCGATTCCGTGATCGACAAGGCGGCCGGCGACCCCCGGCTGCTCGGGCTGCTCGTACAGGGCCTGGCCGACCTGGACCAACTGCGGGAGGTGTCCTACTCCGAGCTCGACGCCGAGACCGCGGCGCTCGTACTGCGCGGGGTCGCGGACACCCCGTTCTTCGCCGGGATCATCGAGCAGGCGGTGGTCGCGCTCTACGACGACCACGAGGTCTGGGACCTGCTCGGCTACGAGGGGGCCTCCTCTGACCAGGGCGGCTACCTCGAGCGCGGTTTCAACGACCTGGACTGGCTGCCCGAACCGCGCATCGAGGAACTGGAAGGGGTGTCGGCATGACACGTTTCGACTACGACGACTCCGACGTGGTGGTCGTCGTCGGCTCCGGAGCAGGCGGCGGCACGATCGCCAACGAGCTGTGCCAGCGGGGGATCAAGACCGTGGTGCTCGAGGCCGGGCCGCACCTGACCGGCCCGGACTACCACAACGACGAGTGGCAGGCCTTCGCCCAGATGGCCTGGACCGATCCCCGGACCACCTCGGGCAGCTGGCGCATCGCGACCGACTTCCCGAACCTGCCCGCCTGGATCGTCAAGGCCGTCGGCGGGACCACGACCCACTGGGCCGGGGCGTGTCCGCGGTTCAAGGCCCACGAGTTCGCCGCCCGGACCGCCTACGGCGACATCGACGGCGCCTCACTGCTGGACTGGCCGATCACCCTGTCCGAGCTCGAGCCGTACTACGACAAGGCCGAGATCAAGATGGGGGTCACCCACCGCCACGGCCGTCCGCCACTGCCCGCGAACAACAACTACAAGGTCTTCGCGAACGGCGCGGCGAAGGTCGGGTACCAGCACTACGCCACCGGCCCGTACGCCACCAACGCCGAGCCCTACGACGGTCGACCCGCCAGCATCCAGGACGGGTTCAACTTCCAGGGCGACAAGAACGGCTCGAAGTGGTCGACGCTGGTCGCCGAGCTGCCCAAGGCCGCCAAGACCGGCCGCCTCGACCTGCGCCCGGACAGCCACGTCACGCAGATCCTGCACGACACCACCGGCCGGGCCACCGGGGTGCTCTACGTCGACCGCAACGGCACGCTGCGCCGCCAGCGCGCCGCGGTCGTGTGCGTGGCAGGCAACTCCATCGAGACCCCCCGGCTGCTGCTGCTCTCGGCGTCGGCGCAGTTCCCCGACGGGTTGGCCAACTCCTCCGGGCAGGTCGGGCGCAACTACCTGCGCCACACCACCGGCACGGTGTGGGGCCAGTTCGACAAGCCCGTGCGGATGTACCGCGGGGAGACGATGGCAGGCCTCATCGCCGACGAGTCGCGCCTGGACACCGACCGCGGGTTCGCCGGCGGCTACTACATGCAGACGATCGCGCTCGGGCCCGCGTTCTTCGCGAAGTTCATCGCCCCCGGAAGCTGGGGACCCGCGCTCACCGAGGTCGTCGATGGCTACCTCAACACCGCGGGCATGTGGATCATCGGTGAGGACATGCCCCAGGAGAGCAACCGGATCACGCTCAGCCCCGACACCGTCGACGCCAACGGGCTGCCCGTGGCCAACGTGCACTTCGACGACCACCCCAACGACGTCGCGATGCGACGCCACGGCCACCAGCAGGGCGCGTCGGTCTACCGCGCGGTCGGAGCGGTCCGCACGATCGAGACCCCGCCCTACCCCTCCACGCACAACCTGGGCAGCTGCCGGATGAGCCAGCGACCCGGGGACGGCGTGGTCGACCGGTACGGCCGCGCACACGACGTGCCGAACCTGTTCGTCTCCGACGGAAGTGTGTTCACGACCGGAGCAGCGGCGAACCCGACACTGACGATCGTCGCGCTGGCCATCCGGCAGGCGGAGTACATCGCCACCGAGCTGGTCAAGACCCTCGCCGCCTGACAGCCGTCCAACGCCCGGAAGACCCATTGGAGCAACCATGGCCACCGCACCATCATCGTCGCCCGTCGCAGCGCCACCGAACCCCTACGACTTCCTGCCCGGGGTTCCGATGTTCACCGTGACCAGCACGGACATCGGCGACGACATCCCACTCGCCGCACCACAGGTCAGCGGAATCATGGGGGCGGGCGGCGAGGACCGCTCCCCCCAGCTGAGCTGGCACGGCTTCCCCACCTCCACCCGCAGCTTCGCCGTCACCTGCTACGACCCCGACGCCCCCACCGGCAGCGGGTTCTGGCACTGGGCGGGCGCCGACATCCCGGCCGACGCCACCGGGCTCGCGGCGGGGGCGGGCAGCCCCGACGGCGCAGGCCTACCCGAGGGCGCGATCACCCTGCCCAACGACGCCGGGCTGCACCGCTACCTCGGCGCGGCGCCGCCGGAGGGGCACGGCGTGCACCACTACTACTTCGTCGTGCACGCCGTCGACGTGGCCACGCTGGGCATTCCGAGGACCGCGAGCCCCGCGTACCTGGGCTTCAACCTGTTCAGCCACACCCTCGCCCGGGCCACGATCGCGGCCGTCTACGAGCGCTGACGCCTCTCCCCGGGGGGGTTGGTGGGCGGCGTCAGCGGTGATCCGGTAGGCCCCGGCCGCCTCGGAGACGGCGCAGGTAGCGGGAGCGGCATCGCGCCACCGCGTCGCCCCCTGCCGTCGTGGCCCCCTACGCCGCTCACACGGCGCCGACGGCAGGATGGGTGACCATGCGGCGCGTGAGTGCAGCGGTGGCCCTGGCCGCCGCGCTGGTCCTGGTCGGATGCTCGAGTCCGGCTCCCGACTCGGTGGCGGGCGGCGGCGCCGGGCGCGCCCCGTCGGGGGGTGCGGAGGGCGGCCCGGCGCGCACCGGCACCCCACAGCTGCGCGTCACCGAGATCGCGGGCGGGTTC
>JAKDLE010000464.1 GCA_030453005.1 Pseudonocardia sp.
GGGGGGGGCGGCGGGGGGCGCCGGCGGGGCACTGCTGCGGTGGGCGCGTCGCCGGGGATGGTCCGCGGAGGGGTTCGCGGGCATCGCCGTCCTCGCGCTCTCCCTCGGCTGCTACCTGGGCGCGGTCGGCGTGGGCGGGAACGGCTTCGTCGCCGCGTTCTGCGGGGGTTTGCCTTCGGCGCCGCGGCCGGTCGACGCGGGCCGGCGGAGGTCGTTTTCCTCGAGCAGGCGAGCAGCTTGGTCTCCCTGCTCGTGTGGATCGCGTTCGGCGTGATCGCGGTACCGCTCGTGCTCACGGGACTGGACGTGGTCAGCGTGGTGTACGCGGTGCTCAGCCTCACCGTCGTACGGATGGTCCCCGTGGCACTCGTCCTGATCGGGGCGGGTCTCGACCGGCGGACCGTGGCGTTCATCGGCTGGTTCGGACCCCGCGGCCTGGCGTCCCTGGTCTTCGCCCTGATCGCCGTCGAAGAGCTCGGGCCGCAAGCCGATCCGGCCGTCGTCGCCATTGCGGTGACAGTGCTGCTGAGCGTGCTCGCCCACGGGTTCAGCGCTGCGCCCCTCGCCACCCGCTACGGCCGGAGGGTCGGCGCGCGCCCACCCGGGGCACAGGAGACGGCTGACTCACAGGACGGTTGACTCACAGGACGGCTGACCGACCCGGTCGGGCCGCTCGCGCTCAGACGGCGTTGGCGGCGTCCCGGTCGAAGGCGCACAACGCCCAGATGATGAAGACGTTGAGGGCGATGAGCAGCAGGGACCAGACCGGGTAGTAGGGGACGAAGAGGAAGTTGGCGAGCATGCACAGCGCCGTGACCGCGATGCCGACCACGCGGCCCCAGATCCGGCCGGACAAGACGCCGAAGCCGGCGGCCATGACGGCGATCCCCAGAAGGAGATGGATCCATCCCCAGGTGGTGAGGTCGAAGGCGAAGACGTAGCGGGGCGTGGCCAGGTAGACCTCGTTCTGGAACAGCGCGACGAGTCCTTCGATGGCGTTGAACACGCCAGTCATGATCATCAGGATGCCGGCGAAGAGGCTCAGCCCCACGACCCAGCCCGCGGGCGTGGCGTCGTCGCGCGACGGGTAGCTGCTGTCGGGGCGGGCTGCTTGTGTGGACATCCGGTGCTCCTGGGCGGTGGGAGGACGAGCTGGGTGAGGGAAGGGTCGCGCCGTCACGACCCGGTCTCCTCATCCCCTGGAGGTGAAACGGGGTCCGGGTGTGCACGCCCCGCACACCGTCGACGGCCCTCGCGTCAGAGCAGGCGCAGTTCCTTCGCCCGTCGCACGGCGTCGCGCCTCCCGCCCGCCCCGAGCTTGCGGTAGACCATCCGCTGATGGGTCTTGACCGTGTTGACCGACAGGTAGAGCTCGGCGGCGATCTCGGCGTTGGACAGGGTGCTCGCGAGGTAGCGGAGGATGTGCTGCTCCCGGTGGGTCAGCGGCTCGACCATGATCGCGGGCGGGGTGCTGGTCTTGCCGGACATCCGGCGCAGGAGGTCCACGGCGAAGGCGGCGGCGGCGGTACCGGCCTCGATACTGGCGCCGAGCACGTCCCGCAGCTGCGGGGCTTGGACGAGGAAGGGCCGCCGCATGCCGACCGGGGCGGCGGCGCGCAGTGCCCCGTCCAGCCGGGCGAGCGCGACCGCCGGGTCGTCCGGCCAGGCGATCAGGCTCCGCAGGATGCCGCCCTCCACCAGCCCGCGGACCGTCGCGCCGGCACCGGGGAACCGGTCGAGCACCTGCGTCGCGGCCGCCGGGTTCCCCACCGACAGGTTCAGCCGGGCGAGGGCGTGTGCGGATCCGCCCGTCGACACGTCCCGCAACCCGGCCAGCACGTCCTGCGCACCCTGGAGGTCCCCGACGCGGCACAGCAGGTCCGCCTCGACCTGGAGCAGTCGGTCGGCGAGGGCGGGCGGCGCGCCGGCCGCCGACGCCGCCGCCGAGCGCAGCCCGGACAGCGCTCCGACCGGGTCGCCGGTGTCCGCCCGGCGGAGCGCGGTCAGTGCGGCAGCGGCGAGCTGGATGTGGGTCTCGGAGATGATCGTCTCGACCTCCGCGACGCGGGCCGACCAGCGGTCGAACTCAGCCGGCTCGTCCCGGTCGAGCGCCACCCAGGTCAGCGCCAGGTACGCCGCGACGACCTGCGCCGAGACCGTCCAGCCCGCGTCGACGGCCCGGTCGACCGCCGACTGCGCCTCGTCCTGCGCCGCCCCGAGGTCACCCCGCTCGCAGCGCAGGAGCGCGAGGTGGGCGGCCGCGTTGAGGTGCGGTCGCAGCCCGCCGCCGGCCCGCCCGAGGTCGACCGCGGCCCGCAGGTGCTCGTCCGCCTCGACCAGGTCACCGATCCACAGCTCCGCCGTCCCGGCGTTGGAAAGGACCAGCAGCGGCACGACGTCCCAGCCGGCGAGGCCACTGGCCGCGAGCACGGCCGGGTCCTGAGGGATCCGGCGGCAGGCGGCGACCACGGCGCGGAGGTCCCCGTTCGCGCGGCCGGCACCGAGCTCGGTCAGGTCCAGCAGGAGTCGCAGCCTGTCCGCACGTGCTGGGGGCAGGGAGTCGACGCCCGCACGGGCAGCGGCTGTCATGTCCCGCACGTCATGGGGTGAGCCGTGGTAGCTGCGTGCCGCCGCAAGGGCCGCCGCGAGTTCCGGATTGCGCAGCAGCACCTCACGGGGTACCGCGGTGAGGAGGGTGTCGATCTCCCGCGAGCCCCGGACGGCGAGGGCCAGTACGTGGACGCCGAGGAGCTCCGCGGCCAGCGGCCAGAGTTCACCGCGCAGTGCGTAGCGGACGGCGTCGTAGGGCATGGCGTGGTGGAGGTGCCACTCGGCCGCGCGGCGGTGGAGGTCCCGCCAGGTGCGCGGCTGGGTGATCTGCGTGCGGAGGACGTCGCCGATCAGCCGGTGCAGCCGGTACCACCGGCCGCCCCGGCCCACGGCCTGCACGAAGAGGTTGGACGCGGCGAGTTCGGCGAGCTTGGCGGCGCCGGTGCGGGCGCCGGTCATCGCGTCGGCGAGACCGGCCGAGACGACGTCGAGGATGCTGACCCGCACGAGGAAGTCGAGCAGCTCCGGGGCCAGCCGGTTGATCACCTCGTCCAGCAGGTACGCCGCCACGGCGTGATCGTCGCCCGAGAACGCGTCGACGAAGTCGGCGGGATCCGCCGCGCCCGCCATCTCGAGGGCGGCGAGCCGCAGCCCGGCGGCCCATCCCTCGGTCCGAGCCACCAGCCGCCCGACGTGCGGGCCGTCCAGGTCGATCCCGAGCCCGTCGAACAGGGCGCGTGTCTCGTCCGGTCCGAAGGCGAGGTCCGCTGCCCGGATCTCGCTGAGCACGCCGGCGAGGCGCAGCTGGTTCAGCGGCCACGGCGGGTCGCGTCGGGTGGTGACGACGAAGCGGAGGCCCCGCGGTGGCCGCCGGACCAGTCGGAGCAGGCTCTCGTGCACGGCGAGCGCGGTGATCTCGTGCAGGTTGTCGAGCACGAGGACGACCGGCTGCTCGGCGGCGGCCAGCGCCGCGGCGACCTTCCCCGGCATCTGCTCCAGGTCGTCGCCGGCTACGGCATTGCGCAGGTCGGCCGCGGCAAGGTCACCGAGCGCCGGGATCAGGGCGTCCGCGACGGCCGCCCAGAAACCCCGCAGATCGTCGTCGCGAGGGCCGAGCGAGATCCACGCGGCGCGACTCACCGTCCCGCATGCGCTGAGCCACGAACTGGCGAGCA
>JAKDLE010000465.1 GCA_030453005.1 Pseudonocardia sp.
GGCGGGAGTGCCGTTCGCTCGACGGGTTCAGGCGGCGATGGGTGCCACGCGTGCGGCGATGAGGCGCGCCAGGTCGGCTGGGGCCAGCTCCATCTCCAGGCCGCGGCGGCCGGCGCTGCAGAAGATCGTCGGATGGGCCTCCGCCGAGGCGTCCAGCACCGTCGGCAGGCGCTTGCGCTGCCCGAGCGGGGAGATCCCTCCCGCGACGTACCCGGTGGCACGCTCGGCCGCGACGACCTCCGCCATCCGGGCGCGTTTACCGCCCACGGCCGCGGCGAGGGCCTTGAGGTCCAGGGTGGCCGTGACCGGCACGACGCCGACGGTGAGCACACCGTCGACCTCGGCGACGAGCGTCTTGAACACCCGCGCCGGGTCGAGTCTCAGGCGCTGCACCGCCTCCGGTCCGTAGGCCTGACCCGCGTCGTGCTCGTAGGAGTGCAGAACGTACGGCACACCCCGCTTCGTGAGCAGCGCCGTCGCGGGCGGTCCCATACCGGCCACCCGGACACCGTAGCCGGGCACCCCGGCGAGGAGCGGGGAATCACCCACCGGGGCCCCGGTGTTATGTAGTGCGTGACGCATGCAGTGATGGACAGCCCGCGCCGCTCGGTATCACCGGGCCGGACCGGGGCCGGGCGCGTAGGCTCATCCCGTCGTCCGGTCGCCGCTGCGGTGACCGACCCCGGGACCCGCGTGGTCCAGCGCGAGAGGAGCACGGTGCCCGGCAGCTCGCCCGACCGTCCGGCCGCAGGCCCGACGGCCGAGACGGCCGACCCGCAGGCAGTCGACCCGCAGGCAGTCGACGCACAGGCAGTCGACGCACAGGCAGTCGACGCACAGGCAGTCGACCAGGAGCAGGAGACCGCTCAGGAGCGCGGCGCGCGCTTCGAGCGCGACGCGATGCCCCTGATCGACCAGCTCTACGGTGCCGCCCTGCGGATGACGCGCAACCCGGCCGATGCCGAGGACCTGGTGCAGGAGACCTTCCTGAAGGCGTACTCCGCCTTCGGCACGTTCCGCGCAGGCACGAACCTCAAGGCGTGGATGTACCGGATCCTCACCAACACCTACATCAACGGCTACCGCAAGCGTCAGCGTCAGCCGTTGATGTCGCCCACCGACGAGATCACCGACTGGCAGATCGCCCAGGCGGGCGAGCACACGTCGAAGGGGCTGCCGTCGGCCGAGGGCGAGGCGCTCGACCGGCTCCCCGACGACGCGGTGAAGGCCGCTTTGGCGGCGTTGCCCGAGGACTTCCGGATGGCGGTCTACTACGCCGACGTCGAGGGCTTCGCCTACAAGGAGATCGCCGAGATCATGGGCACTCCGATCGGCACCGTGATGTCGCGCCTGCACCGGGGTCGGCGTCAGCTGCGCGACATGCTCACCGACACCGCCCGGGAGCGCGGGTTCTTGCGTGGACAGCAGGAGGTGAAGTCGTCGTGAGCTGCGGCAACCACCACGACACGGACTGCTCCGAGGTGCTGGCGCAGGTGTGGCTGTTCCTCGACCAGGAGTGCGACGAGGGGCGCCGGGCGCTGCTCACCCGCCACCTGGACGAGTGCGCGCCGTGCCTGGCCGAGTACGGCCTGGACGAGAAGCTGAAGAAGTTGTTGGCCACCAAGTGCGGCGGCGAGGCGGCGCCTGCGGGCCTCAAGGACCGCCTGCGCAGCCAGATCCGGTACGCGGTGCTGGAGCAGGCCGAGGTGACGGTGGAGTCCGGGCCTGAGGGGACGACGACCACGATCGAGGTGCGCTCCACCCGGTTCGAGCACCGGGGCTAGCGATAGGGGACGACGACCACGATCGAGGTGCGCTCCACCCGGTTCGAGCACCGGGGCTGACGGCGACGCCGGGGCTCGCGCCCCGGCGTCCGCTCTCAGGTGTTGGGCCGCTTGCCGTGGTTGGCGCCGCTCTTCTTGCGGTCGCGGCGCTTGCGTGCACGCTTCGACATGGTTCCCTCCTCACGCGGTAGTGGATGCTGGCGCCAGTCTCTCACGAGCGGAGACGGGCCACGGAGTTCACCGGCGCCACCAGACACGGGGAGGGTCTCCACGCCATGTCCACCCTGAGCGAGCTGCTGGCCGAGCACACGCAGCTCCCCGGCGGCGCCGTCGAGCACCTGCAGCGGGTCGTCGCCGAGTGGCAGCTGCTCGCCGACATGTCGTTCGCCGACTTCCTGTTGTGGGTCCCGGTCTCCTCCGACTTCCTGTGCGTCGCCCAGGCCCGCCCGACGACGGCGCCCACGGCGCACGCCGAGGACATGGTCGCCGCGTGGGCGACCGTGTCGGAGAGCCCCCAGCTGCGGCGGGCGGTCGTCGAGGGCCGGATCTGCCGCGACGAGGATCCGCGCTGGCACCTGGCGGTGCCCGTCCGCACCGAGACGATCCCGGTGCGGCACGAGGGCACGGTGGTGGCGGTGCTCTCGCGCGACACCAACCTGGCGATGCCGCGGGTGCCCAGCCCGCTGGAGATCGCCTACCTGGGCAGCGCGTCGGACCTGTGCCAGATGGTGGCCGACGGCACCTTCCCGCCGCGGGTCACGGTGGCGGGCGCCGACACCAGCCCCCGCGCGGGCGACGGGCTGATCCGGCTCGATGCGCACGGTCTCGTGGCCTACGCCAGCCCCAACGCCCTCTCGGCCTACCACCGGATGGGCCACGCCAGCGACCTCGTCGGGCTCCTGCTCGACGCCGCCACCCGCGAGCTGGTGCTCGACCCGTTCGACGCCGCCGAGGTCGCGGCCCGGATCGGTGCGGCGTGCGACGGCCGCAACTCGCTGCGCATGGAGGTGCATGCCCGCGGCGCGGTGATGCTGGTACGGGCGCTGCCGCTGCGTCCGCGCGGCGACGCGGCCGGGGCACTCGTGCTCGTGCGTGACGTCACCGACCTGCGCCGACGGGACATGGCGCTGCTGTCCAAGGACGCCACGATCCGCGAGATCCACCACCGCGTGAAGAACAACCTGCAGACCGTGGCCGCCCTGCTGCGACTGCAGGCCCGCCGCACGGCGATACCGGAGGCCCGACGAGCGCTCGCCGAGAGCGTCCGCCGCGTCAACTCGATCGCACTGGTACACGAGACGCTGTCGGTGTCGGTCGCCGAGCGGGTCGACCTCGACGAGCTGGTGGACAAGGTGTTGCCCGCGATCGGCGACGGCGCCACGGCGGAGTCGCGCGCGAAGGTGCGCCGCGACGGGAGCTTCGGCACATTGCCCGCCGAGCTGGCCACGCCGCTGGTGCTCGTGCTCACCGAGCTGGTGCACAACGCGCTCGCCCACGCGTTCGAACCGGGCCGGGCCGGGGAGGTGGTGGTGGTGGCGCGCCGCTCGGCGTCGACGCTCGACGTGAGCGTGGCCGACGACGGACGGGGCCTGCCCGCGGGCTTCGACGTGTCGACCGCAGGCGGTCTCGGGCTGCAGATCGTGCGCACCCTGCTCGAGTCCGAGCTCGACTCGGCGTTGCAGGTGCGGGGCCGCCCGGGCGGCGGAACGGAGGCCCTCATCAGGCTCGCGCTACGGGGGCGTTAACCTGCGGGTTGTGGTTGGCGGTTCGCAGGTCGCACTCGTGGATCGTCGACCCCCCACCCGGAGCAGCCGCTCCCGCGTGCGCCCGGTGGAACGACCGCGGGCCCGGCACCGGGGGCAGTGCGGGTTGGGGCCCGCGGGGGGGGGGCCCTCGGGTGGGGATGACGGGGTGGGGGGGGGGGCGGGACCGCTCAGGC
>JAKDLE010000466.1 GCA_030453005.1 Pseudonocardia sp.
CACCAGCCTCCCGCCCACCGCCCGGTGCGGGCGGTCGGGATCAATGCCACCGCGACGGCCAGCATGACCGTCTCCAGCGCCGCGATCGCGACGTAGCCGGCCACCGCGAACCCGGCGAGCCAGCCCAGCGTGAGGCCGTAGAGGACGGCGCCCGCTGCGGTGCCCAGCAGCAGCCGAACCCGCAGCCCTCGCCCGTGCAACGCGATGGTCAGCGCGGCCACGCCGAGTGGCAGCAGCGGCCACCAGCCGCGGGGCGGCGCCCCCCCAGCGCCCCATCCGGCTCCGGCGAGCAGGGCGAGCGCGAGTGCCGCGGGCAGGGGGACGGCCGGTCCGGGCACGGCACCCCGGTGCACGGGCACTGCAGGCGATACACCGGCGACGGATTCCGCACCAGGCGGCGTATCGGCTCGGATGGCCTGCTCCTTCGACGTTCGTGGGCCCGACGCATCTACTATGCGCTGTAGAAGTCGGCGGCGGGGCCGCGGGTGGTGACCACCCCCGACCGTCGGCACCGGAGCTTCCGCTGTCCGGTCCGGCGTGACGACCGGGTCGAGGTCGATGCTGCTGGTCCGACTGCAGCGACCCGCGACGCGAGTCGCCTCGCCGTCCTCCTCGGCCCTGTCGGTCCATCGCACGAAGCGCTGCAGCTCTCGTCCGTCACGTGCCGGCAGCCGACCCAGAGCGGTCCAGCCCATGCGCGCGTAGAACTCGGACGGGCCCGGCGGGTCGGTCGCGGTGACGAGCTCGACGCGGGCTACGCCGCCTCGCGCACAGCGGGCGAGGAACTCCTCAGTCAGCGCCCGGCCGCTGCCATCGCGACGCGCCGCCGGAGCGACCGCGATGGCGGTGATCTCCGTGGCCGCACCACGAGGGCGCGGACACCGTGCATCAGCAGCGATCCGCGGTGCTGGGTCAGCAGCTCCTCCCTGAAGGTGCGCCGGTCGGTCGCGCCGATGACGAAGCCGGTGATGCGTTCGCGGGCGTCGGGAAGGGTCTCGATCGATACGAGTGCCACCGCATGGCTGCTGTCGACGAACGCACGGTGCCACCGGGCGACGAACGGACGGCCGAGTCGTGGGAACAACCCCACCGACAGATTCTCGAGGTACAGCTCGGCGGTAGTCGCCAGGTCGGCGACGGCAGCGTCCCGCACGCGCACCGCTGGAGCGCGCACGGCGTGATCGTCATGAGTTGGAGGGGAACGATCGTCGAGAAGGGGAACGCGGGATAACGGGTGCACGTGGAGCTCCACGGGACGGCCCGGGCCGAAGCGGCACGGGCGGCGAGAACGGCCCGTCCCGGGTGGGAGCGGACGGTCAGGCGGTCTCGAAAGCCGTGGGCGGTCCGCGTCGCGGAGTGTGCACGATGTGTACCCATCGCCGGGCGGATGCGGCAGGTGCCACCACGACCGGATCGGACGCGAGCGGAGGCTCGACGACGCGGTCGAACCGGTGAACCAGCCGGATGAGCGGTGTGCGCGTGGCGCCCGGGAGGAGCAGCAGTTCGACGGCGGCAACCGCGACCATGATCGTCGCGGCCACCACCAGGTGCACGGCCGTGACGGACGCGTCGGTGGCGGAGTGCGCGGCGGCGTCGGCGGGCGCCGGGGCGTGATCGACCGCGGGCAGGATGGTCACCGTCGCGTGCAGCACGGGCTGCGCGAGGAACGCGGCGGTGAGCGCCGCGAACAGACCAAGGTGCTCGCCTGCGAGCCGGAGACGGAGCACAGCGACCAGTACACCCACCAGGCCGAGAGCGACGGTGTGCAGGGGGTGCCCACCCGCCACGACGTCGGCCCCCACCGCGACGCCGGTGGCGAGTAGTGCAGCGGCGGCCACGGCGGGATGGTGCGCAGACGCCGCGAGTGGAGACCGCATCGTGAGACGCCCTCCCGTCCGAGTGACCGTCGCTCAACAGGTCCGGTCGATGTCGACCGTAACGTTCGTGTCTCAATCGGATGCGAGAGGGCCGCGTCGACTCGACTCCTGGTGCTACGAGCGGCTGGCGACAGGGGCCGACACCGGTCGCGGACGACCCAGTCGGTGTCGTCCGCCTCGGACGGCGAGAGCCTGCTCGGCGGGAAGCAGCCCGGCACGGCGCAGCGCGCGCAACGCGATCGCACAGGCGAGACCGATGGCGGCCAACACCAGCCACGGGGCCGCGGGCAGACCGGCGGACCGCGCGGCGCCCAGTACCCAACCGGTGCCGAGGTTTCCCAGCAGGATGCCGACACCGCACACCGTGTTGTACAAGCCGTAGTGGGTGGCCACCA
Organism: Pseudonocardia sp.; assembly: GCA_030453005.1. Taxonomy (GTDB): domain Bacteria; phylum Actinomycetota; class Actinomycetes; order Mycobacteriales; family Pseudonocardiaceae; genus Pseudonocardia. The sequence continues at coordinate 2,273 of JAKDLE010000466.1, forward strand.
GCCGATCTCCGGAGAGCGCGACGATCGTGTCCATCTCGAACGGGAACACGACCGCGGTCCCGAGCGCGAGGACGGCTGCGGCGAGGAGCAGTGCGGACACGCCGACTGCCGTCGCCGCGCCCGCGCCGCCGAGCACGGGCACGGCCACCTCGGCTGCCGCCAGCGGCAGGAAGGCCGCAGCGAGAACGACGAGCCCGCCGCTGATCGAGCGCCCGGGGCCCCATCTGGCCCGGCACCATGTCGTGACGCGGAGTTGCCCGAGGATGGTGACCAGGCCCGAGACGGCGAACACCGCCGCCACCACCGACGTGGCGCCCAGGTCGGTGGGGGCGACGAGCCGTGCCTGCAGCGGAAGCGCCAGGTACACCTGGAACGACAGGACGTACGACCCGGTCATCGCTGCGGAGAACAACACGAACGGGCGGTTGCCCAGGATGCTCCGCCACTGGACGAGTACCGGGCCGGACGGCTCCGACGCCTTCCCGCCGCGTTGTGGCAAGGCCCGGATCTGCAGGATCGTGAGCAGCGCGAACACACCGGCGGCGACCAGGCAGGTGAGGCGGAAGGAGACGCCGGTCAGCGCCAGTCCGATGAGCGGTCCGAGCAGGATGCCCGTCTGGTAGAAGACGCTGAACAGCGCGAAAGCCTCCACGCGGCGCTCGCCCGAGTCCTGAGCCAGGTAGGCGCGCACGGCTGGGTTGAACAACGCACCCGCGAACCCCGTGGCCGCCGAGGCCGCGATCAGCGCCGGCACCGAGTCGACCAGCCCGAGGAGCACGAAGCCCGCCGTGCGGAGTGCACACCCGGCGACGATCAGAGGTTTGTAGCCGAACCGGTCGGCGAGGCTGCCGCCGATCAGGAACATGCCCTGCTGCGAGAAGTTGCGCACTCCCAGGATCAGCCCGACGAGCCATGTCGCGAGTCCGAGCCCCTCCGACAGGTGAGCCGCGAGGTACGGGATGAGCATGTAGAAGCCGATGTTGATGGTCAGCTGGTTGAGCAGCAGCAGCTGTACCGGACGCGGAAACGAGCGGTACTGGGACAGCGTGCGCATCAGACGACCGCGGCCCGTGTCGCCGAGCGGGCGGTGGGGGCGACGATGGTCGTGCACCGAGTCCAGCTCGTCACCTCGCGCTCGCCGGACTGCTCGAGCCTCTCGGGGTCGCGTGTCGGCGGACGGTCGAGCAGGCCGTGGCGACGGCAGAACTCGTCGTTGTAGACGGAGTCGAAATAGCGCTGGGGGCCGTCGGGGAACACCGCGACCACCCGGGTTCCCGGAGGAGCCGTCCGAGCCACCCAGCCCGCCACCAGCCCGACGGCGCCGACGCTCCAACCGCCGCTCGCGTAGCTGGTCGCGGCGAGCTCACGGCAGGCCCAGACCGCTTCGGCGGGAGCCACCCAGTGCACCTCGTCGAACGCGTCGTAGGCGACGTTGCCCGGATAGAT
>JAKDLE010000023.1 GCA_030453005.1 Pseudonocardia sp.
CGAGGACGGAGCCGGAGACCAGGGTCAGGGCGAGCGGGTGGCCGGGCCCCCAGTGCAGGGCGCGGAGCACGGTGCGCTCGGCGAGCCGCCCGTACCGGTCGAGGATCGCGATGCCATAGACCGCTTCACGAGGAGACCCGCATGGCAGCAGAGGGATCGGCAGCGGTCGGGCCGTGGCGGATCGGGGTCCCGCCGTGTCGCCTGTGGCGCGACGCCGGACCGTGGGAAGGGCGGGGACGACGGTCGATGTCACCACCTCGACCTCCGGCAGGAGGCACGGAAGGATGTGGCGGATGCGGACCGGAGGTGGTCAAGTGCGCTTGAGCACTGGCACGTCGGGTGTTGCAGGGATGCAACTGCGTGGTGTCCGAGGGGGGACTTGAACCCCCACGCCCGTTAAAGGGCACTAGCACCTCAAGCTAGCGCGTCTGCCATTCCGCCACTCGGACCGACCGCAGCGTCACAGCGGCGTGTCATGGAGGAGGATAGCCGACTCGCGCCGTCCGCTCGGCACCACCCACGCCGAGGGGGTGGACGACGGGGACGCGGTCCGCGACGTGCAGCTCGTCGTCCTCCACCACGTGCAGCCGTGCCATGGGGCGAGGGTAGAGATCCGGTGGTAGGAAGACCGCGTGACCCGCCCCCCCAGCACGGCCGAGGATGAGGTCGTCGAGCTGTGCTCCGAGCTCATCCGCATCGACACGACCAACACCGGCGACCCGGAGACCGTCACCGGTGAGCGCGAGGCCGCGGAGTACGTGGCGGCGAAGCTCACCGAGGTCGGATTCGAGGTCGAGATGGTCGAGTCGGGCGCGTCCCGGCGCGACAACGTGTTCTGCCGGCTGCCGGGCGCCGATCCGTCGCGGGGCGCGCTGCTCGTGCACGGCCACCTCGACGTGGTCCCCGCCGACCCGTCCGAGTGGTCGGTGCACCCGTTCTCCGGTGCCGTGCAGGACGGCTACGTGTGGGGCCGCGGCGCGGTGGACATGAAGGACATGGTCGCGATGACGCTCGCCGTCGCGCGACGGTTCAAACGTGACGGGGTGGTGCCGCCGCGCGACATCGTCTTCGCGTTCGTCGCCGACGAGGAGGCGGGGGGCAAGTACGGCGCGCAGTGGCTCGTGCAGCACCGGCCCGACCTGTTCGAGGGCTGCACCGAGGCGGTCGGCGAGGTGGGCGGGTTCTCCCTCACCCTCGCCGAGGACCAGCGCGTCTACCTCATCGAGGCCGCCGAGAAGGGCATCGCCTGGATGCGGCTGAGGGCCCGCGGCAAGCCCGGGCACGGGTCGTTCCTGCACGAGGACAACGCCGTCACGAAGGTGGCCGAGGCGGTGGCGCGGCTGGGCAACCACACGTTCCCGCTCACCCTCACCGACACCGTCCGCGCGTTCCTGGAGCAGATGCGCGAGCTGACCGGGCTGGAGTTCCCGGAGGACGACCTGGAGGGCTCGCTGGCGAAGCTCGGGCCGCTGTCGCGGATCGTCGGGGCCACCATCCGCGACACTGCCAACCCCACCATGCTGAGCGCGGGCTACAAGGCCAACGTCATCCCGTCGACGGCCGAGGCGGTGGTGGACTGCCGCGTGCTGCCCGGTAGGCAGGAGGCGTTCCTGCGCGAGGTCGACGAGCTGCTGGGCCCCGACGTCACGCGCGAGTGGGTCACCGACCTGCCGCCGATGGAGACGCCGTTCGAGGGGCCGCTGGTGGAGGCGATGGCCGCCGCGCTGCGCGAGCACGACCCGTCCGCGGCGACGGTGCCCTACATGCTCTCCGGCGGCACCGACGCCAAGCACTTCGTCGACCTGGGCATGCGCTGCTTCGGCTTCGCCCCGCTGCGGCTGCCCCCGGACCTCGACTTCGCGTCGCTGTTCCACGGCATCGACGAGCGCGTGCCCGTCGACGCGCTGCAGTTCGGCACCCGGGTCCTCGATACGTTCCTGCGTACTTGTTAGCAGGACTATCCAATACAGTCTGCGGAGCGTGTGATGGATCTGGACGGCAAGGTCGCACTGGTCACCGGCGGGGCGTCGGGCATCGGGGAGGCCGCGGTGCGCCGGCTCGCGGCGGCGGGGATGTCGGTCGCGGTGGTGGACCGCGACGAGGCGCGCGCCCGCGCGGTGGCCGAGGATACAGGCGGTCTGGCGCTGCCCGGCGACGTCACCGACCCGGCCACGATGACGAGCGTCGTCGAGGCCACCGAGGACCGCTTCGGGCAGCTCGACATCGTGCTGCTCAATGCCGGGATGACGGCGGGCCAGTCGGGCGTCGACGACCTCGACGTGGCCGCCTACCGCAGGATCATGGGCGTGAACGTCGACCACATCGTGTTCGGCGTCGCCGCCGCGGTGCCCGCGCTGCGCCGCAACGGCAGCGGCACGATCATCGCCACGGCGTCGCTGGCCGGGCTGGTGCCGATGCCCGGCGACCCGATCTACACCCTCACCAAGCACGCCGTCGTCGGCTACGTGCGGTCGGTGGCGCCGCTGCTGGTCGGCGACGACATCCGGGTCAACGCGCTGTGCCCCGGCTTCGCCGACACCCCCCTGATCGCGCACGCGCGCGACCAGTTCGGCGACTTCCCGTTGCTCACCGCGGACGATGTGGCCGACGCGATCGGATGCATCCTCGACCGCGGCCAGTCGGGGGAGTGCTGGTTCGTCCAGCCTGGCCGCGAGCCCGCGCCCTACGGGTTCCGGGGGGTGCCCGGGCCCCGATCTGCGGGATCACAGCGGGCAGGCGCGCCGCCCCCCGTCTCCTGGGAGGACCACTGATGCGCGCCTGGCAGGTGCACGCGCTCGGGGAGCCCGCCGACGTCCTGGAGTACGGGGTGCTGCCCGACCCGAGGCCGGGGCCCGGGCAGGTCCTCGTGGCCGTGCACGCCGCCGCCTGCAACTTCCCCGACATTCTCGTGTGCCAGGGCCGCTACCAGGAGAAGCCCCCGCTACCGTTCACGCCCGGACTAGAGATCGCGGGCGAGGTCGTGGCCGTGGGCGACGGCGCGCGGGCCGCCGTCGGTGACCGGGTGCTCGGCACCCCGCCGATGGGCCACGGCGGGTTCGCCGAGCTGGCCGTGCTCGACGCCGCGTCGACGTTCCCGTGGCCCGAGGGCATGACCGCCGGGCAGGCGGCGGGGCTGTTCATCACCTACCAGACCGGGGTGTGCGCGTTGGCGCACCGAGGCAGGCTGGCGTCGGGCGAGACGCTGCTCGTGCACGCCGCCGCCGGTGGCGTCGGCAGTGCGGCGGTGCAGATCGGCCGGGCGATGGGTGCCCGCGTCATCGGCACGGCGGGCGGGCCGGAGAAGTGCGAGGTCGTGCGCGGGCTGGGCGCCGACGAGGTCGTCGACTACCGCTCCGAGGACCTGGTGGCCCGCGTCAAGGAGCTCACCGGGGGCCGTGGCGCGGAGGTGATCTTCGACCCGGTCGGTGGCGACGTGTTCGACCTCTCCCGCCGGGTCGTCGCGTTCGAGGGTCGGATCCTGGTGATCGGGTTCGCGGGCGGCCGGTTCGCCGACGCCCCCACCAACCATGTGCTCGTCAAGAACTACGCGGTCGTGGGCGTGCACTGGGGCTTCTACCGCACGATGGCGCCCGCTCGGATCGACGAGTGGCAGGCCGTGGTGGCCGATCTCTGGGCCCGCGGCGCCATCGACCCGCTGGTGGGTGCGGAGCTCCCGCTGGCCGAGGCGCCCGAGGCCCTGCGTCGCCTCGGCTCCCGGGGCACGACGGGCAAGGTGGTGCTGGTTCCGTAGTAGTGGTCGCTCAGATCGAGAGCTCCGGAAGCATGTGCTTGCTGCGGCGGCGGCGCAGCCACACCTTGCGCACGCCGCCGGGATAGAGCCGGACCCGGGAGAGCTCCCAGCCGCCGAACTCGGCCTGGATGGCGAGTCGGACCGCCGCCGTCATCCGGGACACGTCCGCGGGGAGGTGCAACGGGCGGTACTCCCAATCCCCGTCGCTCGCGTCCTCCTCGACTCCACCGGTCGATGCTGCCATGCGCGCCACCGGCTCACCTCCGAACCTGACTAGCGCCGGACGCCGTGATGAACGGCGGATGGCCCCACACGATAGGCGCGCGGTCGCGCCGGGGCCAGGTCCCTCAGCGACTGACGTCGTCCAGCGCGGCGCGGATCTCCTTCGGCAGGGCGACGGACTCCGCGGCCATCGACGCGGTGAGCTGCGCGACGTCGCGGGCTCCGACCACGGCCGAGGCCACCCCCGGACGGTCGCGCACCCAGGCCAGCGCCACAGCGAGCGGCGAGGTGCCCAGGCCGTCCGCGGCGGTGAGCACGGCGGAGACGATCCGGCCGGAACGCTCGCCGCGGCGGGCCTCGACGTAGGGGGCGAGGGTGGCCGACGCGCCGCGGGAGTCGGCCGGGGTGCCCTCGGCGTACTTGCCGGTGAGCACCCCGCGCCCCAACGGCGCCCACGCCAGCCGGCCGCGGGGAGCAGGTCGTGCTCGGCGTCGCGGGTGAGCAGCGAGTACTCCACCTGGGCCGACACCGGCACCGTGATCGCCCCGAGTGCGCGGCCCCGCTCGGCGACGGTGGCCAGCTGCCAGGCTCGCGGTGCGACGAGCCCGGCGTAGCGCGCCCGGCCCGACAGCACCGCCACCTGCACCGCCGAGAGGGTCTCGTCCAGCGGCACGGCGGCGTCCCAGGCGGGGAGCTGCCAGAGGTCGAGGTGGTCGGTGCCCAGCCGTTTGAGCGTGGACTCCAGGCCCGCCAGCAGCGCACCGCGCGCCGCCCCGTCGCCGAGCGGGCCGCCGGGGAGCGTGGCGCGTCCGGCGACGACGACGTACTCGCGCGGCACCGACCCCGCCAGCACGGCGCCCAGCGTCTCCTGGGCCGCGCCGTCGCCGTAGCCGTCCGCGGTCTCCACGAGGGTGCCCCCGGCGTCGACGAACGCGGTGAGCTGCGCCGTGGCGCCGTCGACGTCGGTGTCCTCGCCCCAGGTCATGGTGCCCAGGCCGATCCGTGACACCTCCAGCCCGCTGCTTCCCACCCGTCGTCGCTGCACGCCGGGAGCCTACGGCCGCCGCGATCACCCGCCCGGGTACGGTCGCTCGCCGTGACGTGGCTCGAAGTTCTGGTTCTCGGCTTGGTGCAGGGCCTGACGGAGTTCCTCCCCATCTCCTCCTCGGCCCATCTGCGGATCACCTCCGAGGTGTTCTTCGGCCGCGACGCGGGCGCCGCGTTCACCGCGGTGACCCAGCTGGGCACCGAGGCGGCCGTGGTCGTCTACTTCGCGAAGGACATCGGGCGCCTGGTCTCGGTGTGGTGGCGGGGGTTCAGCACGCCGATGGTGCGGATCACCGACGACTACAGGATCGCCTGGCTGGTGATCATCGGCACCATCCCGATCGCCGTGCTCGGCCTGCTGTTCGAGGACCAGATCCAGACCGTCGGCCGCAACCTGTGGCTGATCGCCTGCACGTTGATCGGGTTCGGGCTGTTGCTCGGTCTCGCCGAACGGGTCGGGCGTCAGCAGATCGAGCTGCGCAAGATCACCCCGAAGGACGGCATCCTGCTCGGGTTCGCCCAGGCCATGGCCCTGATCCCGGGGGTCTCGCGGTCCGGCGGCACCATCACCGCGGGTCTGTTCCTCGGCATGACCCGCCCGGCGATCGTGCGCTACTCGTTCCTGCTCGCCATCCCGTCGGTGATCGCGGCCGGGCTCTTCCAGCTCCCCGACGTGTTCGCCGCCGACGGCCCGAGCCCGATCCAGATGATCGTGGCCACCGTGATCGCGTTCGTGGTGGGCTACGCGACGATCGCCTGGCTGCTGCGCTACGTCGAGCGGCACAGCGTGTACGTCTTCGTCTGGTACCGGGTCGCGCTGGGCGCGGTGCTCCTGGTGGCGCTGAGCGCAGGCTGGCTCACGCCCCTCTGAACGTCCACCCCGTCGATCAAGGCCCGGACGTCGCTCACGGAGATCCACTTCCGACGTGGACGCCTTGATCGACGTGTGCGGCGGGTCCGGCGAGGCGGTCCACGTAGGCTCGGACACCGTGACCACCCTGATCCTGCTGCGCCACGGGCGATCCTCGGCCAACGTGGCCGGTGTGCTCGCCGGACGCACCCCCGGCGTCGAGCTCGACGACACCGGCCGCGCACAGGCCGAGAAGGTGGTCGGCAGGCTGTCCGGCGTCCCGATCGCCGAGATCGTGAGCTCGCCGATGCTGCGCTGCGCGCAGACCGTGGAGCCGTTGGCCGCCGAGCGGGAGCTCGAGGTTCGCACCGAGCCCGACCTCGCGGAGGTCGACTATGGCACCTGGACCGGCGCGGAGCTCAAGAAGCTGGGCAAGGAGCCGCTGTGGAAGGTGGTGCAGAGCCACCCGTCGGCCGCGGTGTTCCCCGAGGGGGAGGGGCTCGCCGCCATGCAGGCCCGCGCCGTCGCGGCCGTCCGGCGCAACGGCGCCCGGATCGCGCAGGCGCACGGGCCGCAGGCGGTCTGGCTGGCGTGCACCCACGGCGACGTCATCAAGGCGGTACTGGCCGATGCACTGGCCAGCCACCTCGACAACTTCCAGCGGATCATGGTCGACACGTCCTCGATCAGCGTCGTGCACTACACCGAGACGCGCCCGTTCGTCGCGCGCGTCAACGACCTCGGCGGCGACGTCGCAGGCCTCATCCCGCCGCCGCCGAAGAAGCGCCGTCGCGCCGCCGCCCGCAGCTCCGACGCGGTCGTGGGCGGCACCACCTGATCTCACCCGTGCCGTCGCGGCGTGAGCGGGCTAGCATGGGCCTCGCCATGTCACGCGTCATACACGTCTTCCGTCAGCCCGAGCGCTTCGTCGCCGGGACCGTCGGCGAGCCCGGCGACCGCTCCTTCTACCTCCAGGCCATCGAGGACGCGCGTACCATCAGCGTGCTCCTGGAGAAACAACAGGTGTCGGTCCTCGCCGAGCGCATCGCCGCGCTGCTGGAGGAGGTGAGTCGCCGGTTCGGTTCCGACGACCCCGCTGCGGCGCTCCCCGGCTCGGACCTCGACCCCCTGGCCGTGCCGCTGGAGGAGGAGTTCCGGGTCGGCACCATGGGGCTGGGCTGGGACGCCGACTCCAAGTCCGTGGTCGTCGAACTGCTCGCCGTGAGCGAGGAGGAGGTCGACGAGACGGTCGTGCTCGACGACACCGACGAGGGCCCCGACGCCCTGCGGGTGTTCCTGTCCCCCCCGCAGGCGCAGGCGTTCGCCGACCGGGCCGAGAAGGTCGTCTCCGCCGGGCGCCCGCCCTGCCCGCTGTGTGCCGAGGCGCTCGACCCGGAGGGGCACGTCTGCGTCCGGCTCAACGGATACCACCAGCGCTCGCCGGTCGGCGACTGAGCCCACGATCGGTGGACCCTCGCGACCCGGCCGTGCCGGAACTGCTTGCGCACGGCCGTATCGAGGTCACCGGACGGCTCGTGGACGCCTCCAACGCCACGTTGTTCGGCACCGTCAGCGCCGACGGGGTGGCGGCGCAGTGCGTCTACAAGCCGGTGAAGGGCGAACGCCCGCTGTGGGACTTCCCCGACGGCACGCTCGCAGGCCGCGAGATCGCGGCGTTCCTGGTCTCCGAGGCGGCGGGCTTCCACCTCGTGCCGCCCACGCTGCTGCGCGACGGACCGTTCGGCCGCGGCATGGTGCAGGTGTGGGTCGACACCGACGACGAACGCGAGCTCGTCGACGTCTGCTCGCCTGCGAAGGTGCCTGCGGGCTGGATCGGGGTGCTCCGCGCGCGGGGTCAACGCGGGGAGCCCGCGGTGCTGGTGCACGCCGACACCCCGGGGCTCAAGCGGATGGCCGCCTTCGACGTGGTGGTCAACAACGCGGACCGCAAGGGCGGGCACGTGCTCGCGGGCACCGACGGCCACCTCTACGGCGTCGACCACGGCCTCACGCTGCACGTTGAGGACAAGCTGCGCACGGTGCTGTGGGGCTGGGTCGGCCAGGCGCTGCCCGCCGACGTCGTCGAGGCGCTGGAGAAGCTGCGCGCCGAGCTCGACGGCAGCCTCGCCGACGTGTTGGGCGACCACCTCACCCGCCGCGAGGTCCGCACCCTGTCCACCCGAGTGAACACCCTGCTGGCCGAGCCGACGTTCCCGACACCCGCAGGCTACGGCCCGGCCATCCCCTGGCCCGCCTTCTGACCCGCGAGTTTTCTGATCCCCCCGGCGAGTTTGCCAACACACCCGGCGAGTTCGCCGTCTCGCGCGGCGAGTTTGCCGATCGATGGCGCACGAACGGCCAACTGACTACGCCAGACGGCAAACTCGCGGGGGAGATCGGCAAACTCGCGGGTCAGGTCGCCGGGGCCATGAACTCCAGGGTGATGTTGTTCACCCGGCCCGATCACCGCGCCCGTAGGACTCGAACCACGCCGCGTCGATCCAGGGCGGCAGGTGTGGGGGCACCGTCATGTCGACGGCGTGGTCGCGGAACCGCACCGTCGCCGCCCCGCCCGTGGACACCCGTACACGGACGGGTTCGAGGTTGTGCGGCTCGCCGGGGTCGGCGCCCAGCGCGGTGGCGACGAACGCGCGCATCGGGGCCGAGTGGGTGGCGACGAGGACGAGCAGATCCTCGCCCTCTCCGACGTCCCGACCCACCTCGGTGATGCCGCGCCAGAACCGGTGCGCAGCGACGTGCGGTGGCTCGAAGTACAGCGTCGGGTGGTGCAGCCAGTAGTCGATGGGGCCGCCCGCGGCGGCGACGGACCGGTAGTCGCTGTCGAAGCGGTCGTACTCGCGCGCCCAGTCGGGCAGCTCGCCGTCGGGCAGCGCGAGGCGCGCGGTGACCGCGTCGGAGGCGTCGGCGCCGCGTCCGTGCAGGGAGTGGCGCAGGTTGTCGAACCACGGCTCGGGGTAGAGCGGGCCGAGGTCCCGGCCGTCGTCGAGGGCGTCGACGAGCGTCGCCCGCAGCGTCACCGCCGTGGCGATCGCGCGGGCGGTGCGGGCGTGTGGCATGCGGACCGTGGTGCCCGGCTTGATCTCCGCGGCCAGCTCGGCCCCCCGGTCGCGGGCCTGCTGTTCGCCCAGCGGGGTGAGCCCGTGGTCGCCGTCGTAGCCGAGGGTCTCGCCGTGCCGCAGGAGGACGACCTCGTACTCCGACACCTGCATACCTCCCCTTCTCGACAATCCTCGGCACTTCGGAGCCACAACGCTGCGCGGCAGCCCCGCAGACAGCAGTATGGCTCCGAAGTGCGGTCGATCCGTTCGGTGAGGGAGAGTTGTGAGCGAATCTGTAATCGGGGTCACCGGGCTGGCCGTCATGGGGGCCAACCTCGCCCGCAACATCGCCCGGCGCGGGGTGCCGATCGCGGTGCACAACCGCACCCCGGCCCGCACCGGGGAGTTCATCGACGCCTACGGCGAGGAGGGTGCGTTCACCGCCGCCGAGTCGCTGGAGGACCTCGTCGACGCCCTGGAGAAGCCGCGGCGGATCATCGTGATGGTCAAGGCGGGCCAGCCGGTCGACGAGGTGATCTCGGAGCTGACACCGCTGCTCGACGAGGGCGACATCATCATCGACGCAGGCAACTCGCACTTCCCCGACACGAGGCGCCGCACGGCCGAGTGCGCGGAGCGGGGCCTGCGGTTCATGGGCGTCGGCGTGTCCGGTGGCGAGGAGGGCGCGCTGCTCGGGCCGAGCATCATGCCCGGCGGCGACGCGGACGCCTACGCCGCGGTGACGGAGATCCTCACGTCCATCGCGGCGCAGGTCGACGGCACGCCGTGCTGCGTGCACGTGGGCCCGGACGGTGCCGGGCACTACGTCAAGATGGTGCACAACGGCATCGAGTACGCCGACATCCAGCTGATCGCCGAGGCCTACGACCTGCTCACGCACGTCGCGGGCCTGGACACCGCGGCCATCGGAAAGATCTTCGCCGAGTGGAACTCCGGCGACCTGGAGTCGTTCCTCATCGAGATCACCGCCACGGTGCTGGCCAAGACCGACGAGACGACGGGTGGCCCGCTGGTCGACGTGATCGCCGACCAGGCCGAGCAGAAGGGCACCGGCCGGTGGACGGCGATCGATGCCCTCGACCTCGGGGTGCCGCTCACCGCCATCACCGAGGCCGTGTTCGCGCGCACGCTGTCGTCGTTGTCCGACGAACGGCGCGCGGCGGCGGCCACCCTCGGCGGGCCGACCCCGGGCGGGGGAGCGAACCGCGACGACCTCGTCGACGACATCCGCCAGGCGCTCTACGCGTCGAAGGTGGTGGCCTACGCCCAGGGCTTCGCCCAGATGCGCGCGGCGAGCCAGGCCTACGGCTGGGACCTCGACCTGGGCGCCATGGCCACGATCTGGCGCGGCGGCTGCATCATCCGGGCGCAGTTCCTCAACCGCATCCGCGACGCCTACGCCGAGCACCCCGACCTCGACAACCTGCTGATGGTGCCCTACTTCACCCAGGCGGTGGCCGACGCGCAGGACGCCTGGCGGCGGGTGGTCGTGACGGCCACCGAGCAGGGCGTGGCGGTGCCCGCGTTCTCGTCGTCGTTGAGCTACTACGACGGCTACCGGCGCGAGCGCGGCCCGGCCAACCTCATCCAGGGCCTGCGCGACTTCTTCGGCGCCCACACCTACCTGCGCACCGACACCGAGGGCTCGTTCCACACCCGGTGGGGGCAGGACGGCGCGGAGGTGCGCACCGACGGTTAGGCGAGCAGCGCGTCGAGGTCGACCCGGACGCCGAACGGCTCCGCGGTGGTGAACACCCCGTCGACCGGGTCGGCGTTCTGGTAGCCGAACTCTCCGGCCAGGTGGCAGGCGACCAGCGACGGACCGTCGTGCAGGTCGATCATCCAGTAGTGGCCGATCCCGGCGTCGGCGTACTCGTGGTGCTTGACGACGGTGTCGATGCGGGTCGAGCCGGGGGAGAAGAACTCCACCGCCAGCAGGACCTCGCTCGCGCGGAGCAGGGTGCCGTCGCCGTCGACCCGCTGGAAGGCCTCGCGGGTGACCACGACGATGTCGGGCACGCGCACGGTGCCGGGCGCGTCCGGCGGCGCCAGCTGCAGGTCGATGTCGACCTCTTGGAGCACCTCGTAGCCGGGTAGCTGCGGAACCAGCTGCCTGCCCAGCTCGCGGATCCCCTTCTGGTGCCGGGGGATCAGTCGCGGCGACATCATGAGCCACCCCTCTGCGAGCTCGTAGCGGACACCGTCGTCCTCGGGTAGCGCGGCGTACTCACGGGCCGTCAGCGGGTGCACGTACTCGGGCAGCGCGGTCATGGCACGAGTGTGGCACGGCTTCCCGACCGGGCCGGGGAGTTGTCCACAGGCGCGGGACACCGCGGACGGCGGCCACAGATGAGTTCCGGGCGCGACGCACGTCCACACGACGTACACACCGCGCCGACCCCAGGAGGGGCCATGTCCCGCAAGCTCTACGTCAACCTCCCCGTCTCCGACCTCGACGCCTCCGTCGCGTTCTTCACCGCGCTCGGCTTCACCTTCGACGCGAACTTCACCGACGAGAACGCCACGTGCATGATCGTCAACGAGGACACGGCCGTGATGCTGCTGGTGGAGAAGCGGTTCAGCGACTTCACTGACAAGACCATCATCGACGCCCGGACGTCCACCGAGGTGCTGTTCACGATCTCCGCCGAAAGCCGCGAGGAGGTCGATCAGCTGGTGAGAACCGCGGTCGCGAACGGCGGCAGCACGGTGGACGCCCCAAAGGACCACGGATTCATGTACGACTGGGGCTTTCAGGACGTCGACGGCCACAACTGGGGGGTCATGTGGATGGACATGTCGCAGCTGCCGCAGGAGTGAGGCCGCGCACGACCTCCCGCGCCGCCGCCCGCCCGGCCCGGTTCGCGCCGATCGTGCTGGCGCTGGGGCCGTAGCCGACGAGGTGCACGCGCGGGTCGGCCCGCACCCGGGTGCCGTCCACCGCGATCCCGCCGCCGGGGCCGCGCAGGTTGAGCGGGGCGAGGTGGCCCAGGGCGGCGCGCCAGCCGGTGGCCCACAGGACGGCGTCCGCGGGGTACGTGGTCCCGTCGCTCCACGCCACACCCTCGGCGTAGAGGTGGTCGAACATCGGGCGCCGCGTCAGCACCCCGGCCTCCTGCGCCGCGCGCACGGCCGGGGTGCGCAGCAGGCCGGTGACGCCCACGACGCTCTCCGGCGGGAGTCCGGCCCGCACCCGCTCCTCCACCCGGGCGACGGCCGCGCGGCCGTCGAAGGGCCCGTCGGAGAACACCGGCTCGCGGCGGGTGACCCAGAGGGTGTCGGCGGCGACCGCGGCTATCTCGATGAGGAGTTGCCCCGCCGAGGTCCCGCCGCCGACGACCACCACCCGCAGTCCGGCGAACTCCCCGGGCCCCCGGTACCCGGCGGTGTGCAGCTGCCTGCCGTCGAACGTGCCGGGGTAGCGCGGCACGAACGGGCGGGTCCAGGTGCCGGTGGCGTTGATCAACGCGCGGGTGTGCCAGGTGCCGCGGTCGGTCTGCACGAGCAGGTCGGGGGCGGCGTCGCGGACCGCCCGCACGTGCACGGGGCGCACGACGTCGAGGGCGAACTCGCGTTCGTAGACGGCGAAGTACTCGGGCACCACCTCGGCGGCCGGGCGGGTCGCGTCCGCCGGGGCGAACGGGAGTCCCGGCAGGTCGTGGATGCGGTGGGCTCCGTCCACGCGCAGCGTGGGCCAGCGGTGTCGCCACGCGCCGCCGGGACCGTCCTCCCCGTCGAGCACGACGAAGTCGGCCCCCGCGCGCCGCAGCCCGGACGCGGCCGAAAGACCGGCCTGCCCGGCCCCGATCACCACGACGTCGCTGCGCACGCCCGTCACAACGCCCCTGCCGACCGCAACCTTCCGGCAGGCCACCCCCGCCCCGCTGATCAAGGCCCAGATGTCGCTCCCAGTGATCCACCAGCGACGTCTGCTCCTTGATCGGCGG
>JAKDLE010000467.1 GCA_030453005.1 Pseudonocardia sp.
TGTGCATCCTGGTCAGCGGCCGCCGCGAGGGTGCGCCGTCGGGTCACCGGCTCGAGTCGGTCGCCGCCACCACGGACGGGTTCGAGCTGGCGCGGCTCGATCTGCAGTTGCGGCACGAGGGCGATGTCGTGGGCGCCGCCCAGTCCGGCCGGGCGAGCGGGCTTCGGCTCCTGTCGGTACTCGACGACGAGGACGTGATCGCCGAGGCGCGCGAGTTCGCGGTCGAGGTCATCGATGACGATCCGGGCCTCGGCCGGCATCCAGGGCTCGCCGAGATGGTCGCGACAGTCGACGGCACCGCGCGCGGAGAGTTCCTTTCGCGCACCTGAGCGTTCTCTCCCGCACGGGGGCCGCTCGCGCCCGGGGCGGGAGAATCTGCTGGCTGTGACTAGCGGCACTGGCGCGGGCTGCGGCGGGTAAGTTGGCACCATGCTCTCGAAGGTATTGGTGGCCAACCGCGGTGAGATCGCGATCCGGGCGTTCCGTGCGGCGTACGAGATCGGGGCGCGGACCGTCGCCGTCTATCCGTTCGAGGACCGTAATTCGTTGCACCGGACGAAGGCGGACGAGGCGTATCAGATCGGTGAGGTCGGTCATCCGGTGCGGGCCTATTTGGATGTTGAGGAGATCGTGCGCGTCGCGCGTGAGGCCGGGGCTGATGCGGTCTACCCGGGATATGGGTTCCTGTCGGAGAACCCGGATCTGGCCCGGGCGTGTGCGCAGGCGGGGATCGTGTTCGTCGGCCCGGGGGCGGCGACGTTGCAGCTTGCCGGCAATAAGGCGCGGGCGATTGCGGCGGCGCGCGAGGCAGGGCTGCCGGTGCTCGAGTCCACGGAGGCGAGCACCGACCTGGACACGCTGGTGTCGGCGTCGGAGTCGATGCGGTTCCCGGTGTTCGTCAAGGCCGTCGCCGGCGGCGGTGGCCGCGGCATGCGCCGCGTCGAGCAGGCCGCGGATATCCGCGGGGCGCTCGAGTCGGCGTCGCATGAGGCCGAATCGGCGTTCGGGGATGGGGCGGTGTATTTGGAGCAGGCGGTGATCACGCCGCGGCATATCGAGGTGCAGGTGCTCGCCGACGGTGATGGTGGTGTGGTGCATCTGTTCGAGCGGGATTGTTCGGTGCAGCGCCGGCACCAGAAGGTGATCGAGGCGGCGCCCGCGCCCGGGCTGGATCCGCAGCTGCGGGAGCGGCTCTGCGCGGACGCGGTCGCGTTCGCCTCGCATATCGGCTACGCCAACGCCGGCACCGTCGAATTCCTGGTCGACGCTGAGGGCTGTCATGTGTTCATCGAGATGAACCCGCGGATCCAGGTCGAGCACACGGTGACCGAGGAGATCACGGATGTGGATCTGGTGGCGGCGCAGTTGCGGATCGCCTCGGGGCGCACCTTGGGCGAGATGGGGCTGCGCCAGGAGTCGATCCGGGCCCGGGGTGCGGCGATCCAGTGCCGGATCACCACGGAGGATCCGGCCAATGATTTTCGGCCCGATACCGGCCGGGTCACCGCGTACCGGACGCCGGGCGGGGCCGGGATCCGTCTTGATGGTGGCACGTCGGTCGGGGCGGAGGTGGGCGCCTACTTCGATTCGATGCTGGTCAAGCTGACGTGTCGCGGTGCGGATCGGGATGTGGCGTTGTCGCGGATGCGCCGGGCGCTCGCGGAGTTCCGGATCCGCGGTGTGGCCACGAACATCCCGTTCCTCCAAGCGGTGCTCGATGATCCGGGGTTCCGGGCGGGCGCGGTCTCGACGGCGTTCATCGAAACCCATCCGGAACTGCTCACCGCGCGCCACTCCGCCGACCGCGGCACGAAGATCCTCGAATTCCTCGGGGACGTGACTGTCAATCGGCCGCACGGCGCCCGGCCCGCCGGTCCGCCGCCGGAGTCGAAATTGCCGGCGACCGACCTCGACGTCCCCGCTCCGGACGGGTCGCGCCAGCGGCTGCAGCAGCTGGGCCCGGCAGGGTTCGCGGCGGACCTCACAGAGCGGTCCGCGCTGGCGGTGACCGAGACGACGTTCCGCGATGCGCACCAGTCGCTGCTGGCCACGCGGGTGCGTACCCATGATCTGGTGACCGCCGCCGGGCATGTGGCCCGGTTGACGCCGGAGTTGTTCTCGATCGAGGCGTGGGGCGGGGCGACCTACGATGCGGCGTTGCGGTTTTTGGCCGAGGACCCGTGGGAGCGTTTAGCGGCGTTGCGTGAGGCGGTGCCGAACATCTGTCTGCAGATGTTGCTGCGGGGCCGTAACACTGTCGGCTACACCCCGTACCCCGACGTGGTAGCGGATGCCTTCGTGGCCGAGGCGGCGGCGACGGGGGTGGACATTTTCCGGATCTTCGATGCGCTCAACAACATCGATCAGATGCGCCCGGCGATCGATGCGGTCCTGGCCACGGGCACGGCCGTCGCCGAGGTGGCGTTGTCGTATACGGGGGATCTGGCCGATCCGGGCGAGGATCTGTACACCCTGGACTACTACCTGCGTCTGGCCGAGCAGGCCGTGGAGGCGGGGGCGCATATTCTGGCGGTCAAGGACATGGCGGGTCTGTTGCGTCCGGCCGCCGCGACGACGCTCGTGTCCGCGCTCAAGTCCCGGTTCGATGTGCCGGTGCATGTGCATACCCATGACACCGCGGGCGGGCAGTTGGCCACGTATCTCGCGGCCGCGGCGGCGGGGGCGGACGCCGTGGACGGGGCGGCGGCGCCGTTGTCGTCGACGACCAGCCAGCCCTCGCTGTCGGCGATCGTGGCCGCGACCGCGCACACCGATGCCGACACCGGCCTGGATTTGGGCGCGGTGTGTTCTCTGGAGCCGTATTGGGAGGCGCTGCGCGGGGTGTATGCGCCGTTCGAGGCCGGCCTGCCCGCGCCGACCGGGCGGGTGTATACCCATGAGATTCCGGGTGGGCAGTTGTCGAATCTGCGTGCTCAGGCCACGGCGTTGGGTTTCGCCGGCCGCTTCGAGGACATCGAGAACGCCTACACCGATGTCGATCGGATGCTCGGGCGGCCGGTCAAGGTGACACCGTCGTCGAAGGTGGTGGGGGATCTGGCGCTCACGCGTGGCGGGGCGGGGGCGTCGGCGGCCGATTTCGCGGACGATCCGGGGGCGTTCGATATTCCCGACTCGGTGGTCGGGTTCTTTCGCGGCGAGTTGGGCGAGCCTGCGGGCGGCTGGCCGGAGCCGCTGCGGACCGAAGTCCTGTCCGGGCGCCGTGGCGCCGCCCCGACGGCGACCGTGCCCGAGCGGGACCGCAACGCGCTCGCCTCGCCCGGGCCGGCGCGCCGCGCGGCGTTGCACCGGTTGTTGTTCCCGGGGCCGGCCCGCGATTACCAAGAGCACCGCGAACAGTTCGGGGATACTTCGAGCATCGGATCGCGGGAGTTCTTCTACGGGCTCGTGACGGGGGAGGAGCATCGGGTTTCGTTGGGGCCGGGTGTGACGTTGTTGGTGGGGCTCGAGTCGATTTCCGAGGCTGATGATCGTGGTATGCGCACGGTGATGTGTCTGCTCAACGGGCAGTTGCGGCCGGTGCGGGTGCGTGACCGGTCGGTCACCGATACGCGTCCGCATGCGGAGAGGGCCGATACGTCGGTGCCCGGGCAGGTGGCGGCGCCGTTCGCCGGTGTGGTCACCCTCGCGGTGGCTGTGGGCGAGCACGTGGATGCGGGCGCGGTGGTCGGCAGTATCGAGGCGATGAAGATGGA
>JAKDLE010000468.1 GCA_030453005.1 Pseudonocardia sp.
GGCACCGGCACCGGCGAGGGCCTTCCCGAACCCGGCCGCCGCAGCGTTCGCCTTCGCGAGGGTCCGCGTGTACTTGGAATCGTCCAGGCTCAGATAGGCGACGAGCTCGCCAACGTTCATCGCCACCGGCGACCCACCCCCGCTATGAAGTTGTGTTACTGCTGGTCAGGCACGCATTGCGTGCGTCATCGCTGCGATCTCGTCCGGGTCGGTGACCGCACGCGGTGTGCGCTTCAACCCGTCCCAGTACCGGGCCTCAGGCGAGAGGCCGTCCCGGTACCAGCGGAACTCGCGCCAGGTCAGGCGGCCGATGTCTTGCGGCGTGAGCCCGTACTCGCGGCGGAAGTCGGCGACGAGGAGGCCCCAGCAGCAGCGGAGCGGCGCGTCGCCCGGTTCGGCCCCGCCTTGGCCTTGGGCTTGGCCTTCCCCTTCGCCGGTGCTTTTCCCTGGTCACCGCCGTCCTCGGCGGCAGCCATCGTGGCGAGCACCTCGTCCGCGCGGGTGACCGCCTCCGCGAACGTGATCTTGCCGCCGGATCCGCGGACGAACGACCACGTCAGGACGACGAAGAACTCCCGGGTGCCCATCCCCTCCCGGATCCACGACTCGATGATCTCGGGGCCGTAGAGCTCGGCGAGGATCTTCTTGTTCTGCTCCTCGTCGGCCTCGGTGGCGCCCTGCATCTGCGCGGCCAGCGCGAGCGGGATGTCCATCGGGATCGGCACCTCGACGCCGCGGATCCGGGCGTGGGGCTGCTCGGCCTTCTCCGCCTGCCAGAACGCGTCGAAATCGTCGACCTCGGCGCCCTCGGGCGCCATCAGACGGGCGGCTCGACGGCGGCGACGCGAGCGGCACCGCACTTGGTGAACGCTGCGGACCATGACGTCTTCTCGTTGGTGCCGCCGCCCTGCTCCCCCGGGGTGACCGTGGCGTCCCACTCGGTCCAGTCGGTCTGAGTGGTGTGCCGGAACCGGATCGTGCCCTCCGACTCGTCACCGACCAGCGCGCCGAGCTCGTCGACGGCCAACTGGCCGGGGTCGCGGGTGCCGCCGGTGACGCCGTACTTGCCGGTCAGCTCCAGCGTGGAGCCGCGCTGCATCACCTGCTGCCGGTACTGGCCCTGGTCGCGGAAGACGGTCGTGTCGGCCGTCTCCTCGTTCTCGCCCGGGTTGTGGGTGAACTCGCCCAGCTCCCCGATCTCCGTCCACACGGTTGGGGCGGTGAGAATCTGGAAGATCCAATCGCGGTTGTTGATCTGGGTCGGCGCCATCAGGCGGACCGTCCTCTCCTGTTGGGGTTGTAGAGGTTGACGTCGAAGTTCGCCACGTGCTCATGGCGTCCGGCCTGGTCCTGCCCCATGTAGGCGGGACCGGAGCCGCGGCCGATGACGAGCTGTAGCTCCGTGCCGTCGGGGAGCTGCACGGGGCCGAGGCCGTGGAGGTGGTCGTAGATGCGCTGGCAGCGGGCCCGTGACA
Organism: Pseudonocardia sp.; assembly: GCA_030453005.1. Taxonomy (GTDB): domain Bacteria; phylum Actinomycetota; class Actinomycetes; order Mycobacteriales; family Pseudonocardiaceae; genus Pseudonocardia. The sequence continues at coordinate 1,476 of JAKDLE010000468.1, forward strand.
CCGACGGGTCCGGGGTGCCGCGTGCACGCACCTGGAGGCGCGGCATGTCGTACGCCGTGGAGGAGCTGGCCTCCTCGCCTTCGTAGCCGGTGAGGACGACGACCTGATCGGGGGCAGGTGGCACGTGCTCCAGGGCGAGCCCCACCACGCCATCCGGGTAGACGGCGTCGGGTGACCAGGCGAGCCCGAGCGGACCGACGGCGGCCAGGTGGGCGGCGAGCCCGTCGAGCCACGTCATCGGAGGTGCGCCCATCGGATCTCGGCGCCGATGATGCCGCGGCACCGCGCCGCTTCCTCGGTGAGCGGGCCCTCGACGTACTTGGCGGTGCGGCCGGGGGCGTGTCGGAAGGTGAGATCCTCGTGCTGGATTCTCGCGTACACGGTGTCGAACGTGACTCCCGCGGTCAGCGCGGTGGTGTCGACGACGGTCCGCCCGGAGTCCTGGAGTACCCCCTCCTCCAGCGGAACCCGCTGCTGAGCGACGCCGAGTACGTGCTCCGCGGCCTTCTGCAGCCCACGGCGGGATGCCTCCTCGGAGCGGCGCGCCGCCTCCCGCCCGCGCCAGTTGAGATCCATGCGGAACGTCACTGGACCATCACCTCCAAGGAGTTCGGGGTGCTGCGGCCGCCGTCGTGGCGGTTGACGGCGAGCACCTCCACGACGCGGCCGCGGTAGGTGAGCCGGTCCTCCAGCCCGATCGGGGCGTCCAGCTGGGCGTGGATGGTGGAACCGGCGACGAGGGTCCGGCCGTCCTTCGTGCGGACGCTGCGCCGCTTCTCGGCGACGAGGCACGGCACCTCCACGGGCGGGCCGTAGCGGGGGCCGCGCCCGGAGCTGCCGAGGTACGGCTCCACGGTCACGGTGTGCACGAGGACACTCGCGGGGACCCTCACCCGTACACCCACGGGCGGATCGGGAAGAGACGTGCCTCGACGCGGAGGATCCGCAGCGCGGCCGGGGCGTCGATGTCAGGCGAGAGGTCCGCGCCGCTGCCCTTCCCGCGGCCGGCGCGGGACAGCTGTACCGGTCCGACTCCGATCGTCGTCCACTGCTCGGCGGCGCCGGTGCCCGCCGGGTCGCCGATCTCGTCCCAGTAGGCGACCTGGGCGCACACCGCGTCCCGGAACGCGCGCCGGATCCGGGGGTCGGTCGGGTAGCCGGCGGCGTCGATGTCGTAGCGGGCGCCGATGAGGGTCGCCTCCAGCGCGCGGGAACCCTCAGCGAGCGCAGGGCCCGCACCCGCGGGTGGGGCGGACCGCAGCCAGCGGGCGTAGTCCGCCGTGGTCGCGTAGAGCCGCCCCCCGAAGTCGTATGCGGCCGCCGGGGCAACAGGGAGGGTGAAGGGCTGCACCCCCTCGCCCTGGCCGCGGACGGTCCACAGGACGTGCCACTCCCCCGGCTCGTCGACCACGACAGCCGCCACCCATTGCGACGGCGAGCCGTCCGGGCGTGCGGTCGGGGCGATCACCTGCCCCGAGGGGCCCGTCACCGCGACCGTGGCCGTGGTGGACCCGTCGGCCGGGGTCCCGTCCTCGGGGGCGACGGTGACCCGCAACGTGACGAGGTCACCGGCCTGAATCTCGGTCATGCGCTGGCCTCCAGGCGTGCGGTTGTCGCGGATGCGGTGTGCTGGCCGGGGACACGTCGCCGCGGGGCGGCGGTGAGCGCGACCGTGGACGACCCGCGGCCGCGTGAGGTGCGTCGCGTTCGGGTGCCGGGTGCGGCGGCGAGCGCGACCCGCGTGCGGCCCGTGCCCGCCCGGCGGCCGGTGCCTCGGCTGGTGGCCGAAAGCACGAGATGTGCTCTGCCTCGGCCTGCCCGGAGGACTCGCCCGGTGCGGCTGGTCGCGGCGAGCCCGAGCGGCGCGGTGCCGCGGCCCGTCCGGACCGGCAGACCGGCGGCGGAGGTGTCGAGCGCGAGCGCTGCGACCCCGGGCCCGCTGGCGGCCCGGCGGCCTGTGCCCGTCACGGACAGCCCGATCCGGGCGGTGCCGTGGCCGACGGACACGCGCGGCCCGGTCGCGGTGCGCGCCGTCAGCGCGATCCGCACCGTGCCGTGGCCGGTCGCGCGGTGCTTGCCGGTACCTGCCGAGGTGAGCCCCAGGCGGGCGTGGCCGGTGCCTGCGGTGGTCTTCTCCGCGGACCCGGTCGCGGTCAGGGACACCGCCGTCGTGCCCGCCCCTGTCGCGCGGTGCCTGCCGGTGCCCGTGGCGGTGAGCGCGAGCG
>JAKDLE010000469.1 GCA_030453005.1 Pseudonocardia sp.
GGAGCCGTTCCCGGGCGCGGCCACGGGGGTCGGCGGGTTCGTGCGCGACAGCATGGGGATGGGCGCGCGGGCGATCGCGGTGGCCGACCCCCTGCGCTTCGGCCCCGCCGACGCCCCGGACACGGCCCGGGTGCTGCCCGGGGTGGTGGCGGGTGTCGGCACCTACGGCAACTCCCTCGGGTTGCCCAACGTGGGCGGCGAGGTGGTGTTCGACCCGGGCTACGCGGGCAACCCGCTGGTCAACGCGCTGTGCGTGGGCGCGATGCGCACCGAGGACCTGCACCTGGCGTTCGCGTCGGGCGAAGGCAACAAGATCATCCTGTTCGGTGCCCGGACCGGGCTCGACGGCATCGGCGGCGTCTCGGTACTGGCGTCGGAGACGTTCGACAGCGGCACGGGCCGCAAGAAGCTGCCGAGCGTGCAGGTGGGCGACCCGTTCACCGAGAAGGTGCTGATCGAGTGCTGCCTGGAGCTGTTCGCGGCCGGGCTGGGCGTGGGCATCCAGGACCTCGGAGGGGCAGGCCTGTCGTGCGCCACCTCCGAGCTGGCCAGCGCGGGTGACGGCGGCATGCGGATCGACCTCGACGCCGTGCCGCTGCGCGCCGCGGACATGACGCCCGCCGAGATCCTGTCCAGCGAGTCGCAGGAGCGCATGTGCGCGGTGGTGCGCCCGGAGGACGTGGACGCGTTCATGGCGGTCTGTCGCCGGTGGGACACCCTGGCCTCGGTGATCGGCGAGGTCGTCGAGGGCGGCCGGCTGGTGATCACCCACCGCGGTGAGACGGTGGTGGACGTCCCGCCGCGCACCGTCGCCCACGACGGGCCGGTCTACCACCGGCCCGTGCAGCGGGGCCCCGGGCAGGACGCGCTCGTGGCGAACGGCCCCGACACGCTGCCCCGCCCCGCCGCGCCGGACGCGTTGCGCACGGAGATCCTGCGGATGGCCGCGAGCCCCAACCTGTGCAGCCGCGCGTGGGTCACCGACCAGTACGACCGCTACGTCCGCGGCAACACTGCGAGCGCGCAGCCCGCCGACTCCGGGGTGGTGCGCGTCGATGAGGTCACCGGGCGCGGGATCGCGGTGGCCACCGACTGCAACGCCCGCTTCGTGGCGCTCGACCCCTACATCGGTGCCCAGCTCGCGCTGGCCGAGGCCTACCGCAACGTGGCCACCTCCGGCGCCGTGCCGCTCGCCGTCAGCGACTGCCTGAACTTCGGCTCGCCGGAGGACCCGCACGTCATGTGGCAGTTCCAGCAGGCCGTGCGGGGGATCGCGGACGGCTGCGCGCTGCTCGGCGTGCCCGTCACGGGCGGCAACGTCAGCTTCTACAACCAGACCGGGGACCGCGCGATCCTGCCGACCCCGGTGATCGGGGTGCTGGGTGTGATCGACGACGTCGCGCGGCGCGTGCCCTCGGGCTTCCGCCGCAACGGTGACGTGGTGGTGCTGCTCGGCGACACCCACGACGAGCTCGGCGGCAGCGAGTGGGCGCACGTCGTGCACGGCCATCTCGGCGGACAGCCGCCCGCGGTCGACCTGGCCGCCGAGCACCGTCTCGCCGCGCTGCTGGCCTCGTCGGCGTCGCAGGGCCTGCTCACCGGTTCCCACGACCTCTCCGACGGCGGTCTCGCGCAGGCCCTCGTCGAGGCGTGCCTGGTCGGGGGCCGCGGTGCGCAGGTCGGGCTGCCGGTGGACGACGCCTTCGTGGGCCTGTTCTCCGAGTCGGCGGCCCGCGTGCTCGTCACCGTGGATCCCGGGCAGGTCGAGGCGCTGCACACGGCCGCGTCGCGCGCCGGGGTGCCCGCCGTGGAGTTGGGCGTCGTCGGCGGGGCCGAGCTGGCGATCACCGGGCTGGGCCCGCTGCCGCTCACCGAGCTGCGTACCGCCTGGGAGGCCACCCTGCCGGCGCTGTTCGGCCCGTCCGCGCCGGTCTGAGGGCCGGTCGTGGCGGACGACGAGCGGACCGCGCTGGTGGCGTGGCTCGACGGCGGCGAGGCTCCGGAGCGGTCCGTGCTGCGTGCGGCGGTGAAGGAGAGCCTGGCCGCACTGGTGCGGTCGGCGCCCGGTCGCAGCGTCGAGGTGCGGATCCCGCCGTTCGGAGCCGTGCAGTGCATCGCAGGCCTGCAGCACGGCCGCGGCACTCCGCCGAACGTGGTGGAGACCGACGCGCGCACCTGGCTCGCGTTGGTCCTCGGCAAGCTGAGCTGGGCCGATGCGCTCGGCAGCGGTGCGCTGCGGGCGTCGGGGACCCGCACCGCCGAAGTGGCCGATCATCTCCCGCTGGACTGAACGCCACGCCGCCTGCACGGGCACAGGCGAACCGGATCGTCGGTGGTGGCGTAAACACATGCGGAGACGGAAACTTGGTCTGTCCACGCCCGTTTCGGACCGATCGGGTGACAGGAGGTACCGAAGTGGTCGCAGCGCGCAGTATCTCCGGTGCCGCGGGCGTCGAGGGCGCCGACCTCCGTCACCTCGCCTCGCGCTGGGCCGCGATCGCACCCGACGGGGACCAGGGCCTGGCCGCGCGCCTCGCCACGGTGCTGCGCCGCCTCTGCACCACGGTGGCGGCCGAGCCGTTCTGGCCGATGGCCGCCCGCGACATCGGCGCCGACCTGCTCGCCAGCGGTCTGTGCGGAACACCTGACCACGTGGCCACCGCGGCCGAGGAGGTGCTGCCCGCCACCCTGCGGTTGCTGCGCGACGAGGGGCTCGAGGTGCTGGGCGCGGGTGGTCGCGACGACCGGCGGAGGTTGACCGCCGCCCTCGACGAGCTGGTCACGGGCTTCTGCGGGGCGCTGCGGGACCGGGCGGCCGGGGAGCAGTCCGAGCTGCTGCGCACCACCCTGCGGGTGCAGGAGGGTGTGCAGCGCGCGCTGGCGCTGAGCGAGGCCCACTACCGCACGGTCTACACGCAGGGCGCGGTCGGCATCGGCATCGCCAGCCTCGACGGCCTGGTCCTCGACCTGAACCCCGCGCTCTGCACCATGTTCGGCGTCGGGTCGCCGCTGGACCAGCCGCGGCCGGTCACCGACTTCGTGCATCCCGACGACATCGGCGACGTCGTGGAGCGGTACCAGCGGCTCGTCCGCGGCGAGCCCGACGTGATGCGCATGGAGCTGCGGTTCGTGCGGCCCGACGGGCTGGTGCTGTTCACCCACGTCGTGGCCTCCCTCGTGCGGGACGACTCCGGCTCTCCCACGCACCTGCTGGCCGTCATCGAGGACCAGTCCGAGCGCACCCGGCTGCGGCTGCGCCTGCAGCGGGCGTCCTACCACGACCACCTCACCCAGCTGCCGAACCGCTCGCTCACCGAGCGGTGGGTGCAGCGGTCCTTCGAGCCGGGCGGCGTCGACCGGGTCGGGGTCTGCGCCCTGGGCCTCGACGGGCTCAGCCGCGTCAACGACGGTCTGGGGCACCAGGTCGGCGACCAGCTGCTGCTGACGGTCGCCGCGCGCCTGCAGATGGCCGCGGGCGAGCACCTGGTCACCCGCACCGGCGGCGACGAGTTCGCGGTGCTCGTCGCCGATCCCGAGGGCCTCGACGACGTGTGCCGCATCGCCGACCGGGTGCTCGACGCGTTCGCCACACCGTTCCTCGGGGGCGGCCACTCGCTGACGGGGGCGGCCAGCATCGGCGTTGCGCAGGCCCCCACCGCCGCCGCGTGCCCTCGCGAGCTGATTCGCGCGGCCGCG
>JAKDLE010000470.1 GCA_030453005.1 Pseudonocardia sp.
TTCGGGGGTCGACGCGAGCGTCCTGCGCACCGGCCCGGTCGAGGTCGGGGGCCGGCGGACCGTCGATCTCCTGGTGTCCGATGTCGACGCACCCCACGTTGCCCGGCTGGCCGAGGCGGGACGAGCCGTGCTCGTCCTGGTGGCGCGGCGGTGACCGATGCTGATCTCCTTCCTGTCGGCCAAGGGCAGTCCCGGCGTCACCACCGCGGTCCTCGCCCTCGCCGCGCGATGGCCACGCACCGCGATCGCCGTGGACCTCGACCCGCAGGGCGGCGACATCCTGGCCGGGGTCGGCGGAGGCCGGCAACCGGTGCGGCACGGGATCGTCGAACTTCTCGTCGAGGCCCGCAACACGAGCATGGCCGCGGCGATGGGCCGGCAGGTCGTTCGGCCCACTCCGCACAGCCCGCCGGTGCTGGCCGGGTTCGGGGCCCCGGGTCAAGCGGCGACCGTCCCGTGGGACCTGCTCGGGAGTCACCTGGTCGATGTGCCCGGGGCGGACGTCCTGGCCGACTGCGGCCGCTTCACCCTCGACCACGCGGTCTCCGCGGTGTTGCGTCGCAGTGACCTCGTCGTGCTGGTCACCGGTTCGTCGCTGCGGAGCGTGCGCGCCGCCGCGCGGACGCTGCCCCTCATCGGTCGTGAGGTGGGCGAAGCAAATCGCGGCCCCGGGCGGCTCACGCTGGTGATCGTCGGTCCCGACCTGCCCTACACCGCCGAGGAGATCGCCGGCGGGTGCCAGATCGAGGTCGCCGGGACCCTGCCCCATGATTCGGTGGCTGCGGACGTATGGCTCGATGGAGCGCGACCGGGCCGTGGCTTCGAGCGGTCCCGACTGCAGCGTGCGGCAGGTGTGCTCGCCGGCGAGCTGGCCGACCGGGCGGCGGTGTGCCGCGGGGCGGGAACACCTCCGGGCGTCGGGCTCAACGGCAGGGTGCTGCGATGAGGGGGGCGAGGGCGGTCGCCGACCCGGGACTCGTGAACACGATCCGCACGGCGGTGCTGCACCGTCTGGGCTCCGACGGCGACCGGAACGGGCTCGGGCGCACTGATCAGCGGGAACTTCTGCGGTCCTGGGTCGAGAACGAGCTGGCCGTCGAGTCGCGGCGACGGGTGACCGACGGCGAGCCGCAGCTCGACCGGGGCACCGAGGTCGCCGTGCTGCGCGCGGTGGAGAACACCATCTGGGGCCTCGGGCGGCTGCAGCAGCTCCTCGACATCGCCGACGTCGAGGACATCCACATCGTCGGCGCCGAACCGCCGATGCTGCGCATGGCGGACGGGTCGCTGCGGCGTGCTGCGGAACCGGTGGCGGATTCCGACGACGATCTCATCCAGCAGCTGCAGTTCATCGCGGCCCACCACGGCGCGTCGGAACGGGCGTTCTCCCCTGCCCAGCCGTGCCTGAACATGCCGCTGCCCGACGGGTCGCGGCTCGCGGCGATGCGCGACGTCGTGCCGCACCCGGTCGTGACCATCCGCCGCCACCGCCTGCTCGACGTCAGCCTGGCCGACCTGGTCCGGCTCGGCACGCTCACCGAGCACGCGGCACGGTTCCTGGCCGCGCTCGTCGGTGCCCGGTGCAGCATGCTCGTGACCGGAGCGCCCGCCTGTGGCAAGACCACGCTGGTGCGCGCGCTCGCGAAGGAGATCCCCGCCGGGGAACGTGTCGCCACCCTGGAGACCGAGTACGAGCTGGCCCTGCACCTGCTGCCCGGCGCATCACCACTGCTGGTGGCGTTGGAGACCCGTCCCGGATCCACCGAGATCGACCCCGCCACGGGGCAGCGGGCCGGGGAGATCACGTTGTCCGAGCTGCTGCACCAGACGCTGCGGATGTCGGTCACCCGGGTCATCGTCGGCGAGGTCCGCGGCGCCGAGGCGCTGCCGATGCTGGAGGCGATGAACGCCGGGATGCCCGGCTCGATGTGCACGCTGCACGCCGGGTCCGCGGCCGACGCGCTCGAACGTCTCGTCACCGCCGCGCTCAAGACGGCGGGCCAGGGCTGGTCGGACACCTTCGTGACCCGGCTCGCGGCGCAGGGCATCGACTACGTCGTGCACATGCGCCACACCGCGCATCCCGGATCCGCGGGACGTCGCCGGTTCGTCGCCGAGATCGCCGAGGTCACCGACGTCAACGAGAACGGCAAGGTGGCCATGAACCGGATCTTCGCCGAGGACCCGGAGTCCGGTGACCCCCGCGCGGTGTTCCGGATGGCGCCACAGATCCGGTGGCCCTTCCACGAAGCCGGCATCGACATCGGGTTTCTCACCGGCGAGCACCGCGGGACGTCGTCGGTTCACGTGAAGAGGACGCCATGGAACTGAGTCCGATGACCTGGCTGGTGGCGGCATCCGGAGCGCTTGTCGTGGCCGGCTTGACGGTCATGGTCGCCGGCCCGGGCCCCGACCGTCCCGCAGCCGGGTCGCGAGTGCGCCGTCGGCCGAACCCACTGTGGACACTGCTGCGGGCAACACACATCCCGGGAACGGAGCGGAGGCAACACCGCTGGCGGATCGCCGGGTGGATCGTCGCGGGCCTGCTGGTGTGGATGATCACTGGCTGGCCGGCCGCCGGGGCCGCGTTGGCCGGCATCGGGGCCTGGTCGCCGTGGTTGCTCGGTTCGGCGCGCGCGGCGCAGGACCAGATCAGCAAGATCGATGCGCTGTCCACGTGGTGTCGCCGAATGGCCGACACGCTGACAGGCGGCGGAGCGATCGGCCTCGCGCAAGCGATCACCCTCACCTCCGATCACGCTCCGCCTCAGATAGCGGGCCCGGTGCAGCAGCTGGCCGAACGGCTCCGATCCGGGCACGGCACTCCGCTGGACGCGGTCCGGGAGTTCGCCGACGGCATCGACGACCCGGTCGGGGACTCGGTCGCGGCCGCTCTCGGTCTGGCGCTGCACCAGCAGAGCAGCGGCGTGGCCCGCGTCCTGCGCCAAGTCGCCGACGGCGTGTCCCGGGACGTGCGCGCCCGTCGCGACATCGAGGCGGAGCGCGCCGAAGCGCGCCAGTCCATCCGAATGCTGCTCCTCATCCAGGGCGGGGTGCTCGCGATGCTGGCCCTGGTTCCCGGTTTCGCTGCTCCGTACGGGAGCCCGCTCGGGCAGCTCATCATGGCCACCCTGCTGGCCGGCACCTTCGCGCTGCTGATCTGGATGCGCAGGCTCGCAGTGGGATCTTCGGCTCCCAGGTGGCTCGGGGTGAGTCGATGAACGCGCTGCTCCTGGCCACTATCGGTGCCGGCGCCCTCGTCGGCGCAGGGTTGGCGGTCATCCTGGCCGGGCTGACGAGATGGCATCCGGTCCTCTCGGACGCGTTGGCGATCCTCGATGAACGCCATCCCCGGCCGGCCACCGAAGCCAGCGCGGCCCCGGGGACGCGCGCGGCTGTGCTCCGCGTTCTCGTCGACGTTGCGCGGCGCCTCCCCGGATCGGTCGGCGAGCGTGATCTGGAAGTTCTCCAGCTCGACCGGGATCGCCACCTCGTCGGACGGCTCGGGACGGCCCTGGCGTACGCAGCGATCGGACCGGCGCTCGCCGTTGTTCTGCTGGTGCTGGATGCGAGCCTCCCTGTCGTCGTGCCGACCGGGTTCTGCGTGGTCGGCGGCGTCGTCGGTTGGACGAGCTACGGGCGCCGCACCCGAGATCGGGCCGACGACGTCCGGGACGAGCTGCGCTACGTCCTCG
>JAKDLE010000471.1 GCA_030453005.1 Pseudonocardia sp.
TCCAGCCCGACGCCGCGGCCGACGCCGTGCGGATCCTCGACAACCGGTTCGCCCGCGACGCGGCCCGCGCGCCCCTGCGGATCGCGCCGACCACGGAGTCGAGCGGCAACCTCTTCGTCGACGGCGCCCCGCTCGCCGGCTCCTGAGCCCGCCCAGGTGCGAGCTCCCGCGACACGCCCGGCCGCCGCGGACATTGACCATGATCGCCCGGACCGGGCAGACTGACCGCCGACATCATCGAACCCGGGTGAGCGGCCCGGCCAAGGCTCGACGCAGATGCGCCACGACGCGAGGACGTAGGGGAAGACGATCCTCGTCGACGTTGGAGGTCTGCAGTGAACGCACGCGGCGTGGTCTTCGTCCACTCGTCGCCGACTGCGGTCTGTCCGCATGTCGAGTGGGCGATATCCGGCGTGCTCGGGACCAAGGTCTCGTTGCACTGGACTCCCCAACCGGCCGTGCACGGCCAGCTCCGTGCCGAGTGCACGTGGAGCGGGCCCGCGGGGAGCGGCGGCGCCCTCGCCGGTGCGCTGCGGGCGTGGCCGATGCTGCGGTTCGAGGTCACCGAGGAACCGACCCCCGGAGTCGACGGCGAACGCTTCTGCCACGTGCCCACGCTCGGGCTGTGGAACGGGCGCACCAGCGCCAACGGCGACATCGTGGCGGGGGAGGACCAGCTGCGCTCGCTGCTCGCCACCTCGACCCCCACGCAGATCCCGTCCCGGATGCACGACCTGCTCGGCTCGGCCTGGGACGACGCCCTGGAGCCCTTCCGCTTCGCCGGGGACGGTGCGCCGATCACGTGGCTGCACCAGGTCGGCTGATCCCTCTCTGCCGAGATCACCGACCGACGCGCGAGGGCCGTCCCGGTCATGGTGCTCGACCTGCGGCAGACTGAACGGGTGGGGGCCTCGACCGCGAACGCGACCAGGAACGCGACAAGGAACGCGACGCTGATCGCCATGCTGCTGATCGCCCTGCTGGCCGGGGCGGCGGTGGCCTGGTTCGGGGGCGGACGGGCGTTGTCGGCGGTGCCGCCGCTGCGCGCCGCCCCGGCGGTACCCGCACAGGGCGTCGGATCGGCCGAGGTACTGCTCTCTGCCGACGCACTCACCCATCCGACCGCGAACCTCGTCCGGGCGCAGCTGCAGCGACACTTCGACGCGATCAACGCGAAGGACTACGACGCGTGGGCGGGCACGGTCGTGGCCGAGCGCAGCGCCGCCCTGCCCCCCGAGCAGTGGTTGGAGGCCTACGACAGCACGCGCGACGGCACGATCCGGATCGACCGCATCGACGACCTCGAGGGGGCGCGGGTGCTCGTGCGGGTGCGCTTCGTCAGCATGCAGGACGTGTCCGACGCACCGGTCGACGTACCTGCACGGCGGATCTGCTGGCGCAACTCGCTGCCGATGAGCGGCGAGCCACCGCTCATCGAGCAGACCGGGGGCGGGAGCTCGGTGGCCGTCGCCTGCTGAGCTCGCCGCCCCACCCCCACGGCGTCAGGGCAGGAACGTCAGCGCCACGTTGTGGCCGCCGAAACCGAACGAGTCGTTGACCGCCGCGGTGATCTCCATCTTGCGCGGCTCGCCCGTCACCACGTCCAGCTCGACGCCCGAGTCGAGCTCGTCGAGGTTCAGCGTGGCCGGGACGATGCCCTCGGAGATGGAGAGCAGCGTGACGATGCCCTCCACGGCGCCTGCCGCGCCCACCAGGTGCCCCATGGCCGACTTCGGCGCCGTCAGCACCGGGTGCTCGCCCAGCGCCTTGCGGACGGCCCGGGTCTCACCGACGTCGCCCGCCACCGTGGAGGTGGCGTGACAGTTGACGTGGGTGACGTCGGACGCCGCCACCCCCGCGTGCTCGATCGAGCGCGTGATCGCCCGCGCCTGCCCCGTGCCCTCGGGGTCCGGGCCGGTGATGTGGTAGGCGTCGGAGGTGATGCCGAAGCCGGCCAGCCTCCCGTGCACGGTGGCCCCCCGTGCGGCGGCGAACTCCGCGCGCTCGAGCACCATGACCCCGGAGCCCTCACCGAGCACGAAGCCGTCGCGCGAGACGTCGAAGGGACGCGAGGCCCGCTCCGGGTCGTCGTTGCGCTGGCTCAGCGTGCGTGCCTGCACGAACCCGGCCACGGTGATGCCGGTGATGCAGGCCTCCGCGCCGCCCGCCACGACGACGTCGACCTCGCCCGCCTGCAGCAGGCGCATCGCCCACGCCATGGCCTCCGCGCCGGACGCGCACGCCGAGACCGGCGCGTGCACGCCGCCCCTCGCGCCGAGCTCCAACCCGACCCAGGCCGCAGGGCCGTTCGGCATCAGCATCGGCACCGTCAGCGGCGAGACCTTACGCAGGCCGGGGCCCTCCAGCAGGTCGTCCTGGTCGAGCAGGGTGATCGCGCCGCCGATCCCGGTGCCGATCACCACGGCGAGCCGCTCGGGCTCCACCTCCGGGGCCCCTGCGTGTGCCCAGGCCTCCTTGGCGGCGACGAGGGCCACCTGCTCACAACGGTCCAGCCGCCTCGCCTGTACGCGCGGGATCACCTCGGTGGGCGACACCGCGAGCGGAGCCGCGATCTTCACCGGCAGGTCGTGCCGGGTGACCCACTCGTGCTCGTCGTCGTCGATCCGGCGGACACCGGAGCGGCCCGCGAGCAACGCCTCCCAGGTGGACGCGACGTCACCACCGAGCGGGGTCGTCGCCCCGAGCCCGGTGACGACGACCTCCACAGTGCTCATTGCTCCTCCGCGGGAAAGATTGCGTCGTCGGCGGGGCGATTCACTGGTTCTTCGCGATGTAGTCCACCGCGTCACCGACCGTCTTGAGCTCGGCCAGCTGGTCGTCGGGGATCTTCACGCCGAACTTGTCCTCGGCCTGCACGGCGATCTCCACCATGGACAGCGAGTCGATGTCCAGGTCGTCCACGAACGACTTCTCCGCACTCACCTCGGCGGTGTCGATCCCGGCGACCTCCTCGACGATCTCGGCGAGGCCGGTGAGGATCTCGGTGTTGTCTGCCACGTGACTCTCCTTCTGGTGGTGGAAATCTTCATGGACGCGTCTGCCCAGGGGCTCGCGTCTCAGGGGAACCGGACGACCTGGCCCGCGTAGGACAGGCCCGCGCCGAAGCCTACGAGCAGGACCGTCTCCCCGGAGCGGACCCGCCCCGCGGCGCGCATGTGATCCAGCGCGAGCGGGATCGACGCCGAGGACGTGTTGCCCGAGTGGACGATGTCGTCGGCCACCCGCATGTCGTCGCGGGCGCCTTTCGCGAGCAGCTTCTTGGCGACGGCCTCGACGATGCGCAGGTTGGCCTGGTGCGGCACGAACACGTCGATGTCGGCCGGGGTGAGACCGGCCGCCTCGATGGCGCGCAGGGCGATCGGCGCGATCTTGGTGGTGGCCCACCGGAACACCGCCTGGCCCTCCTGGTGCAGCGCGCCACCGGTACGGGAGCGGCTGGTCTCCTCGATGCGGATGGTCTGGGCCATGTCGCCCGCGCTGCCCCACACGACGGGTCCGACGCCCACAGCGGCCTCGTCGGCCGCGCCGCCGATCACGACCGCGCCCGCGCCGTCGGCGAAGATGATGGCGGTGGAGCGGTCGTCCCAGTTCAGCCAGTCCGACAGCTTCTCGGCGCCGATCACCAGTGTGTGGCGGGAGCTGCCGGCTCGGACGAGGTCGGCGGCCATGCCGA
>JAKDLE010000024.1 GCA_030453005.1 Pseudonocardia sp.
GGCGACCACGGACGACGCGCTGGCCGTCATCGCCGAGGCCGAGGCCGCGGAGGCCAGGGAGTACTGCCGCACCTGCTGCGTGGCGTTCGCGGTCCCGGCCGCGCTGGCCTGCGTGGCGGCCGGGTTGCCCGAGCGGGCCCGCGCTTACCTGCACGCCGCCCGGGAACACCTGCCCCCGGCATCACGCACGGATGTGCGGGTCGCCGCGGTCGCTCGGGCGGAGGCGGCGCTCGCCGCAGTCGAGTCACGAGGGCCCACAGCCCGAGGGGGGTTTCGGGAAGGTTCGCGAACTAGTGTCCGCCCCGTCCCAGCTCGATCATGAAATGGCGGTGTGCCGTGGCTGTCGATCCCGATTTCGACGTCCGAACGCTCGGATCGTTCATCGAGAAGGTCCGTGACGATCCCAGCGCCGGCGCCACCGTGTGGCGGGCGAACAGCACCTGGAAGAAGGGCCTGCGCAGCGAGGCGACGATCAGCCGACCCGACAAGGAGCACGTGGTCGTGATGGACGAGCCCGCCGCGCTGGGGGGCTCGGACACCGGACCCAACATGGTCGAGGTCGTGCTCGGCGCCTACGGCTGCTGCCTGACCACCGGTTTCGTCGCGAACGCCGCGATGCGCGGGATCGAGCTGGAGGGCGTGGAGATCGAGATCGAGGGCGACCTGGACCTGCAGGCCTTCTTCGGGCTGCGCAACCCCGACGAGGTCTGGCCCGGCTACACCGACGTCCGGGCGAAGGTGCGACTCACTGCACCGGGCGCCACGCGCGAGCAGCTCGAGGAGCTCCACGCCGCTGTCGTGCCCACCTCCCCGGTCGGCAGCATCATCGCCCGTCCGGTGCAGGTACACACCGAGCTGGTCTGACCGACACAAGAAGAAGCGATAACGACCGGACCCGACCTTCTACCGCTCAGCTGTCGGACAAGGCGGGCTACACCTTCGACGTGCTGCGCGCCTGGGAGACCGACCGCGGCGCCCAGCACTTCCACTACGACACCTGGTGGCATCTCAACCAGAACACGCTGATCTCCAGCGAGTGGGGTAGCCCCTCGATGGTGGAGAACGGCGTCGTCCCGGAACTGCTGCTGGGCCAGAAGTACGGGCACTGCCTGCACTTCTGGGGGATGGTCGAGGTCAGCCGCGACGGCAAGCGCGTCTACTTCACCAACTCGCTGTACGGGGCATGGGACGACGGCGACGACCTCCGCGGGCTGCGCCCGCACCAGGTCCGGCTGCAGGGCGGGGACGCCTCGTCCGACTCGTACTGCCACTGGTCCTGAGCCACCCCACGGTGGAGACGGCACGGCACTCGTATCGGGATCGGATCCGCGATCCGGGTGTCGTGCTGTGGACGGTCGCCGCGGTGTGCTGGGCGGCGTTGCTGGTGCCGAGCCTGGCAGGCGGCACCACCGGGCATGATCACCTTCTGCGCGGAGCGACGATCCCGGGACCGGGCGTCGTGCTGGTGTTCATCGGTTCGTGGCTGGTGATGATCGGTGCGATGATGCTGCCGACCACGGTGGCGATGGCGCGGATGTTCGTCGTGGTCAGCGCCCGCCAACCCCGGCCGTGGCCGGCCCGGGCGGCCTTCCTGGCCGGTTACCTCGCGCTCTGGACGGCCTTCGCGTTGCTCGCGGTGGTCGCCGCCACCGCGGTCCAGGCCGGGCTGGCGTGGCTCGACTTCGGCCCCCGCTGGGTGCTGGCCTGCGCGCTGGCGATCGCGGGTGCGTTCCAGTTCAGCCCGATCAAGAACCGGTGCCTGACCCAGTGCCGCGATCCCAGGGCCTTATGGCCGAGGTGTGCAGTTGCAAGTCGCTGTGCCCGTGCGCAGTGGGTCAGGATCCCGACGGCGGCTACTGCGGCTTCAGTTGGGTGTTCCACTTCGACCGCGGCGCGATCAACGGGACCGACGTCTCCGGGCTCAGCATGGGTATTCTCGGCGACCACCGAGGCAACGTCTTCGACGGCAAGGTCCAGATCGCCGTCATCCTCGACGAGCGCGCCGACGAGGCCCAGCAGGGCGTCCTCGTCGATGCCTTCACGGGCAAGGCGGGCGGACCGCTGGCCGATCTGGCCGGCCTGGTCAGCGACATCGTGGGCGTGATGCACGCACCGATCACCTACGACATGGACAAGGGCACCGGCAGCTTCACGGTCCAGGGCGTGTTCGAGGGCGAGGTGCAGGGCTACACAGCGCTGGACGGGAAGACTCCGACCACGGTCAACAATGCCGCGATCGGCGCCGTGGTGGGCGCCACGGCCTATCCGGGCAAGGTGACCCGGCACGAGGTGACCGACACCGAACACGGCCTGCAGTTCAAGGGTCGGCAGTCCGCCCAGACCGAGTTCCACCTCGTGGCCGCCTGACGCGGTCACATCCCGCAGGAGCCGCTGTCCACGCGCAGGAACCGGCCGTTGGCCCAGCGGCAGAGATGGATCCGGGCAGCCGCCGGAGAGCGCCCAGCCGGTGCCGGAGAGCACGAGGACCCGGCTGTCGGCGAACCGGGCCTCCAGCCGCTCAGCTCACGGTTGCGCTCCTCGCGCCAGTGCAGCACCCGGTCGTGCGTCGCCGCCGCCTGCCGCTCGCCCGCCATGCGAGAATGTCCGGGCATTCCCGACGCTGCGGCTGCGACCGAGAGGGCTCCCCATGTCCGTCACAGGGCTGCCGGACGTGGCCGG
Organism: Pseudonocardia sp.; assembly: GCA_030453005.1. GTDB lineage: Bacteria > Actinomycetota > Actinomycetes > Mycobacteriales > Pseudonocardiaceae > Pseudonocardia. The sequence goes on from JAKDLE010000024.1 coordinate 2,680, forward strand.
TCGCATCCGCTGGAGGACGATTCCCCGCGACGTCGTGGCCGGGGTCAGCGTCGCCATGATCGGGATCCCGCAGTCGCTCGCCTACGCCGAGCTCGCCGGGATGCCGCCGGTGGTGGGCCTGTACGCCGGGGCGCTCCCGCCGCTGCTCGCCGCGCTGTTCGCGTCCTCGCCGTACCTGCAGACCGGGCCGGTCGCGATCACCTCGCTGCTCACGTTCGGGGCGCTGAGCACGATGGCGACGCCGGGCAGCCCCGAGTACGTGGCCCTCGGGCTCGGCCTGGCGTTCGTCGTCGGCGTGACGCGGGTGCTGCTCGGCGTGCTGCGCGCGGGCTGGCTGGCCTACCTGATGTCCCAGCCGATGCTGCTCGGGTTCATCCCGGCGGCCGCGCTGCTCATCGCCGGGTCGCAGACCGCAAAAGCTCTCGGCGCCGCCGAGACCCCGGAGTTCACCAGCGTGCTCGCCGAGGCGGGGTGGGCGGTGGTGCACCCCGCCACCTGGAACCCGGCGGCGCTGGCCGTGACGGCGATGACGTTGCTGCTCGTGGTGGGTGGGCGGCGGCTGCACGCGCTGTTCCCCGGGGTGCTGGTGGCCGCCGTCGTCGGCACCACCGTCTCGGCGCTGGGCGGCTACCCCGGCGCCACGGTCGAGCACATCCCGTCCGGCTTCCCCCCGTTCACCCTCGACGACCTACCGTGGTCTCAGCTGCCCGCGCTGGCCCTGAGCGGGGTGGTGATCGCGTTGATCGGGTTCACCGAGGCGGCGTCGATCTCCCGGCGGTTCGCCTCGGAGGACCGCAGCAGGTGGAGCGCCGATCGGGAGTTCCTCAGCCAGGGGGTCGCGAACCTGACCGCGGCCTGCACCGGGGGGTTCCCGTGCGGCGGGTCGTTCTCCCGCAGCTCGGTGAACCGGCTCTCCGGGGCCCGGACCCGGCTCGCCGGCGGCGTCACCGGGCTGACCGTGCTGGCGTTCCTGCCGGTCGCCTGGATCCTGGAGCCGCTGCCGCTGGCCGTGCTGGGCGCGATCGTGATCTCGGCGGTGCTCGGCCTGATGCGGTTCCGCCCTCTGGTGCGGCTGTGGCGCTACTCGGTGCCGCAGGCGGTGATCGCCTGGGGGACGTTCCTGGCCACCGTGCTCCTCACCCCGCGTTTGGACTGGGCCGTGCTCATCGGGATCGGGCTGTCGGTCGCGGTGTTCCTGTGGCGCTGCATGCAGCTCGCGATCGACGTCGCGGAGGACGACGGCATGCTGCGGCTCACCCCCCGCGGCGTGCTGTGGTTCGGCACCGCACACCGCCTCGACGACGCGCTGCTCGCCGCACTGGCCGAGCATCCCGACGCCGACCGGTTGCGGATCGACCTGAGCCGGCTGGGCCGGATCGACACCAGCGGGGCGCTGGAGCTGCGCGCGGTGCTCGACCAGGCCCGCGCGGCCGGCCTGACCGCCGAGGTCGTGGACATCCCGCCGCAGTCGCAGCGGCTCACCGAGCGGATCATGGCACCCACCGAGGACCCACTCTCCTAGAACTGCGCGCACCACCGCCGCGCGCCGGAAGGCCGCACGGCTCAGGCTCTCCGGGAATCGGTCCCCGAGACGTCCATCCGGTAGCCCTCCTGCGTCGACCACCGGGCTGCGACGCTGAACCGGTCGCCGCGGATCAGCGTCTCGCGCCATTCGACGGGCTGCTCGCGCAGGCAGCCGACCCGCTGCACCTCCATCACCGCGGTCCCCGCCGGGATCTTGAGCAGCTTTCGGGTCGCCGCCGTCGGCACCGCAGCCGTGATTACCTCGCTCCCACCGGTGAGCCGGGTCCCGGTGAGGCCGGCGAGCTCGTCGTAGAGGCCCGAGTGCGAGAAGTCGGCGTCGAGCAACGGGCCAGCGATCGAGCGTGGCAACCAGGCCCGGTCCAGGGCCAGTGGTTCGGAGTCGGCCATGCGCAGGCGCTCCAGGTAGACGAACTCCGTGGAGGGCGGGCGTTGCAACCGTTCGGCGACCTTCGGGTCCACCGACACCTCGAGCGCCCGGACCACGCTGCGCTGCTCGAGGCCCATGGCCTCGACCGACCGGAACAAGGAGTACAGCGCGCCCAGCGGCTGCTCGATCCGCGACTTGCGCACCCACGTCCCGCGACCACGCCCGGAGTCGAGTACGCCCTCGTCGCGCAGCCGCCGCAGCGCGTCCCGCACCGTGTGCCTGCTGACGGCGTACTCCGCGACGAGCTCGTGCTCGCCGGGGAAGCGGTCCTCGAACGCGCCCGATCGCATCCGCCGGCGCAGGTCCGCCTCGATCTGCGCCCACAGCGGAAGGGGGTTCGAGCGGTCCAGCGGCCGCGCCGCTTTTACACCCCGTGCCATGGCCACCTCGCGACAAACTCGCTGAATGTGATGTTGCCCGGACGATGTTACCTAACACAGATGTACGGTCGTGGCCATGGCGCGCCGACGTCCACCACTGCGATCGATCGGTACGGACCCGGACTACCGCTTCACGCTGGCCAACGAACGCACCTTCCTCGCCTGGATCCGGACCGCACTCGCGCTGCTGGCGGGTGCGGTGGCGCTGGCCGGCCTGGTTCCCGACCTCGGACCGGCGGTGGTCCGCAACATCCTGGTCGCGGTTCTCCTCGTTCTCGCCTTCGTCGTGACGGCCGGGGCCTACCTGCGGTGGGACCGGGCCGAGCGCGCGCTGCGCGTAGGTCGGCCACTGCCGGTCGGCCTACTCCCCCGCCTGCTGGTCAGCGGCCTGCTCGTCGTCGTCGTCGTGGCGTCTGCACTGGTCGTGCTCATCCAGTCCGGACCATGACCGGCACGGATGAGGTCTGGGATCGCGGCGCGCAGGCCGAGCGCACCGCGTTGGCGTGGCAGCGGACGGGGCTGTCCACCGCCGCCGTCGGGCTGCTGCTCGTGCACGCGTACCCCGCCGGACAGGTCGTTCCGCCCTGGCCCGGCCTGCTGTTGCTCGTGGCGGGCGCGGCGATGGCGGCAGTGGTCGCCCCGGTCCGGTACAGGCACATCGAGTGCGCAGTCAGGTCCGGGAGCGGGCCGTCGTCCACCAGGACCACTTCCGGCACGGCCCTGCTCATCCTGGCGGCCATCCTCGGGGTCGCGGCACTCCTGGTTCTCGCGTGACGACGGCGGGGACCCGGCGACTCACACGGAGCCGCGAACGTCACAGCGTGCGAGCTGGAAGCACCTGACCGGTTGACCGTACATTGGCCATGATGAACATCTACGCTGACCGTCCGTCGGTCCACCGCGCAGCGGACCGGAGACCCGGAGCCGTGCCGTGCTGATCCAGACACTGGCCGTCGGACTGGCGGTCGGGCTGCTGATGGGGGCGCTCGGCGGCGGGGGCGGGGTGCTGACCGTCCCGATCCTGGTCTACCTGCTCGGCGAGTCGGCCCAGCAGGCGACGACCGGCAGCCTGGTCATCGTCGGTGTCGCCGCGCTCGTCGGAGCGGTCTCGCGGTGGCGGTCCGGCGAGGTGCGCCTGCGCAGCGGGGTCGCGTTCGGCGTCCTCGGCATACCGGCCGCACTGGTCGGCACCGCGGTGAACCACCGACTCGATCCGGCGGTGCTGCTCCTCGCGTTCGCGGCACTGATCCTGGTCGTGGCCGCTGCACTGCTCGCCGGCACCCGCCGACGCCCGGCCGCCGACCGCACCCCGACGCCCGCGGGCGGCACGGCGATCGCCGTGCGGGTCCGCCCCTCCTCCGCGGTCTCCACGGCACTCACCGTGGTGCCCACCGCCCTCGTGATCGGCTTCCTCACCGGGCTGCTCGGGGTCGGCGGCGGGTTCCTCGTGGTCCCCGCGCTGGTGGTCCTGCTGAGAATGCCGATGGCGTCGGCGATCGGCACCTCGCTGCTGGTCATCGCCATCAACTCGGGCGCATCGCTGGCGGCCCGCGCGGGGGTGGCCGAGTTCGACTGGTCGATCATCGTGCCGTTCACGCTCGCCGCGGTCCTCGCGACGATGCTCGGCAAGCGGGTCGCCGACCGGTTCTCCGGCGACGCGCTCACCCGTGCGTTCGCGGTGCTGCTGATCGCCGTCGCCTGTTTCGTGTCCGTGCAGAGCCTCATGGTTGCCGTGGCGGCCGGGCAGTGGTGAACTGAGTCACAGGCCCACGGACGGTCGGCGGCGGGGGTGACGGTGCACATGGAGGCGGACGACTCCGGTCTGGGCACGCCGCGGTGCGGCCAGGGCGACACCGACCCGCTGTGCGGCGCACCGCACGACGGCGAGCCACCGGAGTCCGATCTCCTCGGAAGGGTGGGCGATGCGGTCCGCGGCGCCCACGACGCGGGAGTTCCGTTCTGATCCGACACGGCCGATGACCAGGCCGGGAACCGGCTCCCGGCCGTTGACCCGGCCTGGTTGACCGACCGGAGGCCGCGGGCTACCATCCCGAGAAGATGTCCGGTCATTCAGCACGGTGTCCGCCATTTGCCCCCGAGGGCGAAGAACGTCGGACACGACGCCCTTCAGCAGCCGAGGAGCATGTCATGAGTGAGCAGCGCGCATGTAGCGGGCCTGGTTACGCCACACCGGCGGACGCGATGATGGCCGAGCGGGAGAAGGTCGGATACACGATCGCCCTGTATGTGGGCACCGGTGTGGAGGAGCCCGACTATCTGGCCACCGTGGACCTGGATCCGGAGTCGCCGACCTATTCCCAGGTCATCCACCGGCTGCCGATGCCCAACATCGGCGACGAGCTGCACCACTTCGGCTGGAACGCCTGCAGTTCCTGTCACGGGGACGAGAGCAAGGAACGGCGTTTCCTAATCGCCGGTGGGCAGCGTTCCGGCCGCATCCACATCATCGACACCGCCGACAAGCGGGCACCGAAGATGCACAAGGTCATCGAGCCCGAGGAGATCCTGGAGAAGACCAACCTCTCGGCCCCGCACACCGTGCACTGCCTGGCCGACGGCCAGGTCATGATCAGTATGCTGGGGGACGGGAAGGGTGAGGGGCCCGGCGGATTCCTGCTGCTCGACGGCGATTTCGAGATCGTCGGCCGCTGGGAGATGGGCATGGAGGGGGTGGACTACAACTACGACTTCTGGTACCAGCCGCGGCACAACGTGATGGTGTCCAGCGAGTGGGCTTCGCCGAACACCTACTACGGCGGCTTCGACCTCGACGACGTCGCAGCAGGCAAGTACGGCAGTAAGATCCACTTCTGGGACTGGGACAAGCACGAGGTCATGAAGAGCATCGATCTCGGCGACGAGGGGAAGATCCCGCTCGAGCTCCGGTTCCAGCACAATCCGGACAGCATGCACGGTTACGTGGGTGCTGCGCTGAGCACGACGATGTGGCACCTGTTCAAGGACGACGGCGGCGAGTGGACGGCCGAGAAGGTCATCGACGTGCCGCCGGTGGAGATCGAGGGCTGGCCGATGCCGGTACCGGGACTGATGACCGACGTTCTGATCTCGATGGACGACCGGTTCGTGTACTTCGCGAACTGGCTGCACGGCAGCCTGAACCAGTACGACATCACCGACCCCGCGCACCCGAAGCTGGCCGGGCAGGTATGGATCGGCGGCCTGCTCGGCAAGGCTCCGGCGGTGAACGGCCGGACCGTGCACGGCGGCGCGCAGATGATCCAGCTCTCGCTCGACGGCAAGCGCCTCTACACCACCACCTCGCTGTTCAGCAGCTGGGACAACCAGTTCTACCCGGAGATGGCCACCACCGGCTCCTGCATGTTCAAGATCAACTGTGATACGGAGAACGGAGGCATGTCCATCGACGAGAACTTCCTGGTGGACTTCGCCAACGAGCCGGCCGGGCCAGCCCGCGCCCACGAGATGCGCTATCCCGGCGGGGACACGACCTCCGACATCTGGGAATAGCGGATGAGCACCCACAGCGTGTCGATCCGCAACCGGGACGGGCGCGTCGTATCGGTGTCCGAGGACGAGTTCATCCTCGACGCACTGGAGGACGCCGGGATGCGCGTGCCCTTCGGCTGCCGGTTCGGCGCCTGCCTGACCTGTGCGGCGTCGCTGGTCGAGGGCCGCGTGGTCCAGTCGGGGGGCCGCTCGTTCGCCCTGCGTCCCCATCAGGAGGACGACGGCTACGTGCTCCTGTGCGTGGCGAGCCCGCGTTCCGACTGCGTCATCGAGGTGGGCACCCGGCGGGATCTCTACGTCAATCCGTTCAAACACCGTGCGGCGGGGAAGGCCGCCACGAGCTGAGCCACGCGCGGGTGGGAGCCGCCCGGGGGCCGCCGCCGACGGCCCTCGGGACGCTGGGACCCGAGTAAGCTGGCGGGCGGAACGACGGCTCGGCTGGAGGTAGCAGGGTGAGCGAGACGTTGCGGCTGACCGTCGTGTACCACGACGCAGGTGACGGTTGGGTCATGGCGTCGATTCCGGAACTCCCTGAAATTCTCACCCAAGGTGCGACGGTGGACGAGGCGCGGACGATGGTCCGATCCGCGGTGCGTGACTGGCTGCAGTTCTGCGTCGAAGATCAGCATGGCGAGCTGGCGGCAGGAGAGGCCTTGGCCGTCGAGCCGCTCGATCTGGTCATCGGGGCGTGAAGCCTCTGCATGGCCGAGACATCGGGAGATCAAGCCAGGACTCGTCCGAGCGATCTGCAAGCAGCTGGGCGTCGAACCGCCGGCGACGTTCCACTGACAGATCGCCGCTACTGACGACCTCTGCCACGGGTGCCCGATGTCCGTACACATGCGAGGTGCCTACGTCCGGTGGGGACCGCGCCGAGCTGGCGCTGCGCGAGGGTCATCCGCTGGCGGTCGGTCTGCTGCCCCGACTGGTCGTCGGCGGTCTGCTGATCGTCGTCGTCGAGACGGTTATGGTCGTCCTCCTCAAGACCCACCCGTGATCGGTCCGAGCCTGCTCTGGCTGGCCTACGTCGGCTGGTCTGGTCGCCGAGTCGGTGTTGCGCATCGTGCCTCGTTGACGACCCGGGGCGGCGCAGCTGTGACCGATCGGGCCGGAACACGAGCTCGGGCGGTTCCGCGGAACCGCCCCCCATCGGTCTGGCCGCCAAGTGTCGGTGATGCTCAGGCTGTCGGTGCGCGCGCTGCGTGACCACGGCCGCCGATCGGGACACCATCGTCGTCGGGTCATGATCCTTCAGCCCTGGTGTCCCGTTCGCCGACCGCCACTATCAACGGCGCGCGTCTGAACCTGCGCTAGCGCCGACCCGGCAGACCCCGAAGGCGGTCCGAGAACAGCGGTTCAGATGAACCGTCCCGTGTCCCGAATTGGCCGGCAGGGCCATGCCATGCCGGCCCGCACACGCGCCGACCCGCTCAGGCGGCAGGCCACCGAAGGACGATGCGCTCCGCGCCGCCGTCGAATGCCGCGGTCAGCTCCAACCGGCCACCGATCGCGTCGAGATAGCGGGCGAGCAGGTCGACCGTCGCAACCGCGCCGTGCTCGATATGACTGACCCGGGCCTTCGACACCCCCATCCGTTCTGCCACGTCCACCTGCCGCAGCCCGGCGCGCTTGCGCAACTCCACCAGCTTCGCCACCGACTGCTCGCGGCGCAGCTGCTCGACCCGACGAGCCTGCGCCTCCGGCGAACCCAGAATGTCGGCGAGCTCGTCGCGGACGTCTTCCCAGCGGTGCCACTCACTCATCCGTCCAACTCCTTCATCCACCGCTCGAACCGCTCCTCGGCGAGCGGGATGGCGTACCGGTACCATCTCCGCCAGTTGCCCGCCTTGTCACCGGCGACGAGCAGCACAGCGCGGCTCGCCGGGTCGAAGGCGAACAGGATGCGGATCTCGCTGCCGCCGGTCGACCCCGGCCGGAGCTCCTTGAGCCGGTGCAGCGCCGACCCCTTCACGCGATCGACCATCGGTCTGCCCAGCGTCGGTCCATCCGCGGCCAGGAGGTCCAGAGCCGCGCTGATCTGACGAAGCGTGGTCGGATCGGTCCGGCGCAGCTCGTGCAGCCATGCCCTGACCTCGCCGACCATCACGATCCGCCACCCGCCCGCAGTCTACAACTTCATTAACTGCGGTCCGCTGCGTCGATCTCCATGACACCGGCGCTCGGAGTTCAGCGACGGCCGTTCCTGGTCGCCCCGGCCGACCTGCGTCCAGATGGACCCGGCCGCACCTCGTCCCCTGTGACGCCCATCCGGTAGCCCTCCTGCGCCGACCACAGCGCCGCCACGCTGAACCGGTCCGCGGATGAGCGTCTCGCGCCACTCGACGGGCTGACCGCGCAGGCAGCCGATCCGCTGCACCTCCATGACCGCGGTCCCGGCCGGGATCCTGAGCAGCGAGCGGGTCGCTCCAGGTAGACGAACTCCGTCGCGGGGGCCGCCGCAGCCGCTCGGCTACCTTCTTGTCGTCCGCCGCGACCTCGAGCGCCCTGACGACGCTGCGCTGCTCAAGCCATCGCCTCGACCGGTGCTCGAACGCACCTGAACGCACCCGCCTGCGCAGGTCCGTGCCATGTCCACCTCGGTGACGAACTCGCTGAGTATGGCCAGGGGTCGCTTGCCCGTCGCGGCTAGCAACCCTTGTCCGTACATCCGGACTCATGGCAGACTCGTGCCCTTCGAGGAGGAGGTGTCGAGTGCGGTACGGCTTCGCGATCGACCAGCGCACCTGCATCGGCTGCCACGCCTGCACGGTGGCGTGCAAGACCGAGCACGAGGTGCCGGTCGGACAGTTCCGGACCTGGGTCAAGTACGTGGACCAGGGCAGCTTCCCCAACAACACCCGAGACTTCGGCGTCCTGCGCTGCAACCACTGCACCGACGCGCCATGCGTGAAGATCTGCCCGACCAAGGCGCTGTACAAGCGCAAGGACGGCATCGTCGACTTCGACTCCGACCGGTGCATCGGTTGCAAGAGCTGCATGCAGGGCTGCCCCTACGACGCGATCTACATCGACGAGGACACCCACACCGCGGCCAAGTGCAACTTCTGCGCGCACCGCATCGACCAGGACATGGAGCCCGCGTGCGTCGTGGTCTGCCCGACGCACTCGATCTGGGTCGGTGACCTCGACGACCCGGACAGCGGGATCTCGAAGCTGGTGAACGCCAACCCGGTCACCGTGCGGTCCCCGGAGCAGAACACCGGCCCGAACGTGTTCTACCTGGGCGCCGACCGCGCCGTGCTCGACCCGCTGGCCGCGCCGGTGGACGGCAGCTACCTGTTCTCCTCCCCCGATCCGCACCGCGTCGACGTCGGGCGCGACCTGCCGGTCGACGCGGCGACGGGCGCCCGGACCACGCTGAACACCGCGCACCCCCGCCCGTGGGGCTGGCGGGTGACCACCTACCTGTGGACGAAGGCCGTCGGCGGCGGCGCGGTGCTCGTCGCCGCGCTGGCGCTGCTGCTGGGCGTCGACCTCGGCGTGCTGTCGACGATCGTCGCCCCCGCGCTCGGCGTGGCCGGGGTCGCCATCACCGGCGCGCTGCTGATCTGGGACCTCAAGCGCCCGGAGCGGTTCCTCTACATCTTCCTCAAGTCCAACTTCGGGTCCTGGCTGGTGCTGGGCTCTTACGCGTTGGCCCTGTTCGCCGCGGTGGCCGGCAGCTGGCTGCTGCTGGGCATCGGGGTGGAGACCGGCCTGATCGCCTCGGCCGGCACCCCGTTCATCGTCCTGGCGGTACTGGGCGTCCCGACCGGGGCGATGCTGGCCGGCTACACCGGGTTCCTGTTCGGCCAGGCCGAGGGCCGCGACCTGTGGCAGTCGCCGCTGCTGTTCTGGCACCTCATCGTGCAGGCCCTGATGGTCGGCGGCGGCGCGCTGGCGGTGGCCGCGGCGTTCGCGGGAACCCCGCCCGCGGAGTTCGCGCTGATCTCCCGGGTGTTCCTGCTCGCCACGGTGCTGCACCTGTTGATGCTGCTGGCCGAGTACGGCAGCGCGCACCCGAGCAAGGGCGCCGCCACCGGCGCCCACATGATCACCCGCGGTCGCTACGCCCGGCTGTTCTGGATCGGTGCCGTCGCGCTCGCCGCCGTCGCCGCGGCGCTCACGGTCCCGGCCTGGGGCGGCGGTGCCGTGGTGCTCGCGGCCGTCGCCGGGGTCGCCGTGCAGGCGGCGCTGCTCGCCTACGAGTCCGTGTTCGTCCGAGCCGGCCAGGACGTGCCGCTGTCCTGATCCCGCGCCCACCACGCCTGCGAGGAACCCCGATGACCGAGACCGTCCGGCACGACACCACCACCGGCGCCGCCCC